>JAFGRS010000256.1 GCA_016935045.1 Lentisphaeria bacterium
AAGGCCAGGGAGATTCGGCGCCTGGCGGAGAAGATGATCACCCTGGGCAAGGTCGGTTCGCTGCATGCGCGGCGTCAGGCCATCTCCCGTCTGGGTCAGCCGGCCGCCGTCGCCAAGTTGTTCCGCGACATTGCCCCCGGCTTCGAGGACCGCCAGGGAGGCTACACGCGCATCCTCAAGGTGGGACGCCGCATCGGGGACGCGGCCGAAATGTGCATCCTCGAACTGGTCCAGGAACAGGCCGCGCCAGCCCCTGCCGAGGAGAGCGCGGCGACCGAAAAACCCGCCCCGGAGAAGCAGGACACCCCGGAGACCACCTGAACGGCAGTCTCCGGTTCGAGCCGGAGAACGTCCTGAGCAATCGAGCCGGAAGCGCTGTGGGGCAACCCTCGCTTCCGGTTCGTCGTTTCTACCGCCGGCAACCGGATGGGGGCATCCGCAGGCACCGGCGCCACCCCGGAAGAGGTGCGCCGGGACCCGCCGCGCGCCGGGACCCCAGGCTACGGCCCGCCGCCGGGGCCGCCGTCGCCGTCGCCGCTGCTCGCGTCCTCCGGCAGGCCGGGCCGGACCTTGAGGACCCGTTCCGCCTGACAGCGGACCTGGCCCGGGGAAGCGTCTCGCGGCTTGCCGACGTGCCGCACCCGGGTGCAGGTGACTGCCACCACGCCGGCGTTCCTGGCCTTGCTGTGCCAGGCGGCAATGGCCGCGGCGCCTTCGAGCGTGCCCCGGTCCGGCTCCATGCCGCGGCAACTGCGCAGCACCACGTGGCTGCCGGACACCCCCTTGACGTGGAACCACCAATCGCTGCCGGCAGAGGCGCGGAAGGTCAGCAGATCGTTGTCCTCGTCGGTCTTTCCGGCCCGCACGGACCAGCCTCCGGGCAACAGGTAGTGCCAGCAACGGGGTTCCGGCGGTTCGTAGGGCATGGCGGCGTTCTCCTGAGTACTCGCGAACGGAAACACGGTGACGGCCCGTGCCATCGGGACGGGCCCGCGCCACGACCGGCCTGTGCGGACACGCGGGCGGGGCCTCGTGGACACTGGCCGCGAGACGCGGCCGCTCCCATCGTTGCTCCACGGCCGGCATCCGGATGCCATCAGGCCGTGAAGGGTGTTGGACCCTCGGGCGGGACGCCCCACCGGGTCATGCGCCGGCGGAAGACTTCGGCGGTCTCCAGGCGGTGCGCGTCCCTCCGGTCGGGGGCATTCGGGGCCGGGATCACGGGCGCCCATTCGTCGAGGTGGGTGGGGGTCGGGGATTCGAAGAGCATCCAGCGGGCGAGGGCTTCGCGGAGTTCCTTCCGGTCCCGGGCATACTCGGGCGATTCGGACACGTCCTGGAGTTCGTCGGGGTCCCGGGTGAGGTCGAAGAGCAGGCACCGGTCGGGGCCCTGGAGCAGCTTGCGCGTGTGCGAACGGGCCATGTACCAGCTCCCGTGACGGTCTTCGCAGAAGACGACGGGGCGCTCGGCGCCGGGGCGTTCCAGGTCCAGGCCCGGCAGCGAGCGCGGGACCGCCAGCCCGGCGGCCCGCAGCAGCGTCGGGGCCAGGTCGACGTTGCTGACCAGGCGCGGGTCCCGTTGTCCGGCTCTGCGTCCGTCGGGCCAGCGGAGGATGAGGGGCACCTTGACCAGGGGATCGTACATGTGGTTTGCCTTGAGCAGGAGATGATGGAAGCCGAGGTACTCGCCGTGGTCGCTGGTGACCACGATCAGGGTACGGTCGAGGTGTCCGCCGGCGCGGAGGGCTTCGACCATGCGGCCCACATGATGGTCGATCTGTGAGATCGTGGCGTAGTACATGGCCATGGCGCCGCGGACCTTGGCCTCGCTCAGCTCGGCGTGCGGGAAATAGCCCCGGTTGTGGCCCAGGTCGCGGTCGGGGGTGGTTTCGAGCCAGCCGGGAAGGAGTGTCAGGGCTTCGGGGTCGTAGAGTCGGCTCCAGGGGGCTGGCGGGTCGAAGGGATGATGGGGTTTCACGAAGCCCGCCATGAGCAGGTTGCCGCCGCCGGACCAGGAGCGGAGCTGTTCGAGGGCCTGTTCCGCGACCCAGGTCGTCGAGTGATGCGCCTCGTCGAGGTCCGACTCGAGAGCGCCCACCCGGTCCCAGTATGCCGCCGTCGCGTGACTGCGGTATTCCCGTTCCTGGTCCATGAGGTCGACGCAGGGACACTGAGCTTCCGCTGCCAGCCAGCGGTGGTAGTCGTCGTCGTAGCGCCCCGGACCGTTCTGCTCGGCGAGCCGCATGGTCGTGAAGCCGAGGTCGAGGTAGGTCGGCGTGAAATGCATCTTCCCGACCGCTGCCGTGTTCCAGCCCGCGTCCCGGAGCAGGCGCGGCAGCGCGGGAAGGCCGTTGGGAACGGTGCAGTGGTTGGTCCAGCCGAGGTGCTGGTGCACGTAGAGCCCGGTCAGCAGGGAGTAGCGCGAGGGTGTGCACACGGGATAGGGGCAGAAGGAATTGTCGAAGACCACCCCGGAGGCCGCGAGAGCGTCGATGTTGGGGGTCTGCACGTCCGGATTGCCGGTGGCCCCGAGGCAGTCGAAGCGGTGTTGGTCGGTGTGGATCAGCAGGATGTTGAGGGGTTGTGCAGGCATGGCGCTCCTTTCGGTTGGGCCTCATCTCCGCGGGCCCGTCGGCGTGACGGCCCGGCGCGGCGTCCTTGCAGGGCCGATGGACGCGCTTGGCGGCATGGACTCGATGGACGAGAGGAACAGGGACACGGTGGGATGCATGCTTCCCGCGCGCTCTCGCCCTGCCAGCTGGCCGTCATGTTGCTCCCGGGTCCTCCGGCGCCGCCACCTCGGCGGCGGGATACCGTTCGAGGAATGCCCTGGCGAAGTCCCCGAAGGTCCCCGCTTCGAGGTGGCGCCGGATTTCCCGCATCAGTTCCAGGTAGAGATGCAGGTTATGGAGGGTCATCAGGTGTGCGCCGAGGATCTCGTTGACGTTGAGGAGGTGTCGGATGTAGGCCCTGGTGAAGTGGCGGCAGGCATAGCAGCCGCAGTCCGGGTCGATGGGCGTATGGTCGTCCTTGTAGCGCGCCGCCTTGACGGGGATGGTGCCGGTGCGGGTGAAGGCGCTGCCGTTGCGTCCCATGCGCGTCGGCAGCACGCAGTCGAACAGGTCGATGCCGCGCCGGACCCCCAGCACCAGTTGCCGGGGAGTACCCACACCCATCAGATAGTGCGGCCGCTCCGCCGGCAACCACGGCGCCACCCAGTCCAGCACCTCCACCATCTCCGACTCCGGTTCCCCCACACTCACCCCCCCGACCGCGATCCCGTCGAAGGCCATGGCCGCGACGGCCTGCGCAGCCATCTCGCGCAGGTCCCGGTGGGTCCCCCCCTGGACGATGCCGAAGACGAGCTGTCCCTCGGCCCGGGGCTGTTCGAGGCAGGCGGCAGCCCAGCGCAGGGTCAAGGCGAGGGATTCCCGGGCTTCGTCGTGGGTCGATGGATAGGGCGTGCACTCGTCGAAGGCCATGGCGATGTCCGAGCCCAGGGAGCGCTGGATCGCCATCGCTTCGACCGGCCCCAGGAAGAGGGTGGCCCCATCCACGTGGGACTGGAAGGAGACACCGTCCGCCTGCCGCCGGCGCAGTTTGCTCAGGCTGAAGACCTGGTAGCCGCCGCTGTCCGTGAGGATGGCGCGGCGCCACCCCATGAAACGGTGCAGTCCGCCGGCGTTCTCGATGATGTCCATACCGGGCCGGAGGGCAAGGTGATAGGTATTCCCGAGCAGGATTTCGGCGCCCAGTTCTTCGAGTTCACGGGGGGTCATTGCCTTGACCGTGGCCTGGGTGCCGACGGGCATGAACACGGGGGTCTGGACGCTGCCGTGGCGGGTCTGCAGGGCTCCCCGTCTGCCGCGCGAGGCCGGGTCCGTGGCAAGGACGGTGAAGGGACTCATGCCGCGTTACCCGGCTGGGTGGCGGGATCGTTGCCCCGCAGTTCGAATTCGAGTTTCCAGGTGGATTCGCTCCTCACGTCATCGCACCAGAGCTGCAGGGTCCCGATCTCGGTGAGGACGGTGCGCAGGCGCACCGGGACGAGGGTCCCGATGGGCGCCGCGCGCCCCTCTTCGACCGGCAGCTCGGCCACCAACGGCGGCATTTCGGTCAACTCTCCCTCCCGCCAGGATGTCAACACCGCCCCGATGGCGTCGTCGGGACGCACAGTGCTCGAGAAGAAGCGGAATTCGGTGGGCTCCCCGACCACCAGGCCGATCCCTTCGGCCGGAACATCCACCGTGCTGCCCTCCTCCAGACCGAACCCGACGACGCATACCGCTTCCACCGGAGGCGCAAACCCCGGCACCGCCGGCAGAGACGATTCGACCCCGATGTAGTACGAACGGGCACTCCCCGCACGAATGCGCACACCCCCCGAACGCTGCACCGAACCGTACCAGGCGGCTCCCTGGGCGACGGACAAATCCGCGTCCGCCTGTTCGAGAACCGTCACCCGCGAAGCGGACCCCGCATTCCATTCTCCCACCACCTCCAATACCCGCTCCTGCAAGACCGCGGACTTCGTGACCCCACCGTTGAACAGGATGGCCGTCGGCAACATGGGATTGCCGGCCCCGTCCCGGAAGCTGTGGGCGTCGATGAATGCGGCCAGGTGCCGTGTGATCGCGGGGTCGGCGGCATAGTCCAGCCCGAAGGTCCGCAGGCCGGCGCGGCGACGTTCGCCGGGTTTGTCGGTCAGGCCGCAGACGGGGAAGAAGCCGTCGATCAGCAGCTCGCGCAGCTCCGCGGCCGTCAGTTCGACGGTGACGGTGCCCCCCACCACGCCGCTTCCCCGGCCGAGGATGGCGAGGGTCTGCGGCTGCTCCTCACCCGCTGCCAGGCGTTCCTTGGCGGCCCGACAGGCATGGGTCAGCGCCGCGAGCTGATAGGCATCCACATCGATGCCCTTCTCGCGCCGCAGCTTCGCCGCCATGGCATAGGCGAGAGCCAGGTCCATGTTGTCCCCACCCAACAGGATGTGCTCACCCACGGCAAGGCGCTGCAGACCCAGTTCGCCGCCCTGGTCGGCCACCGCAATCAGACTGAAGTCCGTGGTGCCCCCACCCACGTCGCAGACCAGAACGACGTCGCCGTCGGAGACTTCCTTGCGCCAGGTCTCCCCCCGATGGTGCAGCCAGGCGTAGAAGGCCGCCTGAGGTTCCTCGATGAGCCGCACCTGGAGCCCGGCCCGGGTGGCCGCCTCGACGGTCAACTCCCGCGCCACCGCGTCGAAGGAGGCCGGCACCGTGAGCAGCACGGTCTGCCGTTCGAGACGGTGCTCCTCGCGGTCGGCGGCCATGCGGCAGTTCCAGGCATCCCGAAGGTGAACCAGGCAGAGGCGGGCCGCCTCGACGGGGCTGATGCGCCGGGGAACATCCTCCCGGCTGAAGGGCAGGCAATCGGTCCGTCGGTCGATTCCTTCGTAGCAGAGCCACGATTTGGCGGAGGCGACGACCCGCGCCGGCCGCAGGGCCGCCATGTCCCGGGCATAGGCTCCCACGGCCACGTCGGGAGTCTCCTCCTGCCATGGCAGCCGCAGCGTCTCGGGCAGGACCTCCCCCGGCCCCGGCAGGTAAACGAAGCTGGGCAGAACGGGCAGGTCGGAGACCTCGCCCGGGGCGGTCAGCTGGGGCACCGGGAAGACGCTGACCTGCCGGTCGCGGCCGCCCGTGGACGTGTCCACATAGGCCAGGGCCGTATTCGTGGTGCCCAGGTCGATACCGACGATGTAACGAGATTCGTTGGGCATTCGGAGGGTGCGCCTTCGTCTGTTTTCCGCGCCCCCCGCGGATCGGGGACCGGAACGGACCCATCCGCTCAAACCGGCGAGGGCCCGGAGGCATCTGCAAGGAGGTACTATACCCTGCGGCCGACAGGGGACAACGCCCTCCCCATCCCCCGGTTTGCACCGCCATGGCCCGCGGGAGACGGGAGAAACGGCGGAGAGGGGAGAAACGGGGAAACGGACACAACGGACACAACGGAGGGGAAGAGAGGGGGAAGGCGAACGCTGCGGCACATTCCCTGTCCCCGTCCGTTATGTCCGTTCGTGTCCGTTTCCCCCGTCGTCCCCGTCGTCCCCGTCGTCCCCGTCTCCCCCGTTTCCCCCTGCCTCTTCCCGGTCCGGCGGCTGTTGCAGCCCACGGGGCGGCAGACTACGTTCCTGACCTGGATCTCGAGTCGCGCGGCGGGGCCGGCGCAGCCCGGCGCGGCCGGAGCCTCGGGCGGCGATACAAGGAACCGTGCGGAGAATCGGGACATGACACGCCTCACCGTCAACGCGGACCAGTCCGGAGAGACCATCGACCGTCACCTCTTCGGGCACTTCTCGGAGCACCTGGGGCGCTGCATCTATGGGGGTTACTGGGTCGGACCCGACTCGCCCATACCCAATACCCGGGGGATTCGCCGCGACATCGTGTCCGCACTCCGTGACATCGGCATTCCCAACCTGCGCTGGCCGGGCGGCTGTTTCGCCGACGAGTACCACTGGCTGGACGGAATCGGGCCCCTCGCCCAACGGCCCTGCATGGTCAACACCCATTGGGGCGGGGTCACCGAGAACAACGCCTTCGGCACGCACGAGTTCATGGATCTCTGCTCCCAACTCGACTGCGAGCCCTACATCTGCGGCAACGTGGGCAGCGGCAGCGTGCGCGAAATGCAGCAATGGGTCGAGTACCTGACCTTCGACGGCCGCAGTCCCATGGCCGACCTGCGCCGCGCCAACGGCCGGGAGGCCCCCTGGAAGCTGCGCTTCTGGGGCGTTGGCAACGAGAACTGGGGTTGCGGCGGCCACATGCGCCCGGAGTACTACGCCGATCTCTACCGGCGCTATGCGACCTACTGCCGGAACCTGGGCGGCAACCGGCTCTTCAAGGTCGCCTGCGGTCCGAATGGGGCAAACTACCGCTGGACGGAAGTGCTCATGCGCGAAGCGGGCCCCCTCATGGACGGCCTGGCGCTGCATTACTACTGCGGCTCCGGGGCCAGGAGCCGTTCCGCGACGCAGTTCGACGAGGGGGACTGGTTTGCCCAGTTGCAGCGCGCCCTGCAGCTCGACGAACTCCTGCGCCGACACGCCACGATCATGGATCAGTTCGACCCGGGCGCCCGGGTGGCGTTGGTGGTGGACGAGTGGGGGGCCTGGCACGCGGTGGAACCGGGCACGAACCCGGGGTTCCTGTATCAGCAGAACAGCCTGCGGGACGCCCTCGTGGCCGGGATCAGCCTCAACATCCTCTGTCGGCACTGCCGTCGCGTCCGCCTGGCCAACATCGCCCAGACGGTCAACGTGCTCCAGGCCATGATCCTGACCGAGGGCGAGCGCATGCTGCTGACGCCCACCTACCATGTCTTCGGGATGTACCGCGTGCACCACGACGCCACGCTTCTGCCACTGGCGGTCTCCCCACCCGCCTATGCCTGCGGAGAAGCCTCGATCCCCGCCCTCAGCGCCTGCGCTTCGCGTGATGCGGCGGGCACCGTCCACCTCTCCCTCTGCAATCTCGACCCGAACCGCCCGCTGCCCCTCACCTGTGACGTCCGCGGCATGATCCCCGAAACCGTATCCGGGCGCCTGCTGACCTCCCCCCGGATGACCACCTGCAACACCTTCGAGGAACCGGACGCCGTGCGTCCGGTCGAGTTCGCCGATGTGTCCCCGGCAGCGGGCGGCTTCGCGCTGGAACTCCCCGCCAAATCCGTGCTGGTGCTGGCGTTGGAGTGAGGGCTTGCGTGCCCGGAGGCGCGAAGCCGATTGCCCGCCCCCGGGCGGGACTCCCCCGGGCTGAGGCGCAGCAACAGCCGTCGAGGACGCAAGGCTGGAACGAAGGACAGGGAGAACACACCGGAACCGTCATGAAGAAGCAGGCGCCAGCGAACATCCTCCTCATTCTCAACGACGATATGGGGTTCTCCGATCTCGGCTGCTATGGGGGCGAGATCCGTACGCCGCATCTGGACCGGTTGGCGGCGGGAGGGGTGCGGTTCACCCAGTTCTTCAACACGGCCCGGTGCTGTCCGGCGCGGGCTTCGCTGCTGACGGGCCTCTATCCCCATCAGGCCGGCGTCGGCTGGATGACAACGTCCGACATGGGGGGCAGCCACGAGGGCTACGCCGGCGATCTCAACGACCGCTGCCGGACCCTGCCGGAGGTCCTGCGTCCGTCGGGCTATCACACCGCCATGTCGGGCAAATGGCACGTGACGTCGCGCCGGTTCACACGTCCCGAGGGTCCCCGGCACAGCTGGCCGCTGCAACGCGGCTTCGAGCGCTTCTACGGGATCATCGACGGGGCCGCGAACTACTGGCGCCCGGAGTCCCTGACCCGCGGCAACACCTGGGTCGGTCCCCGGGACCTGCCGGAGGGATACTACCTGACCGATGCCATCGCCGATTCGGCCTGCGACTTCCTGGACGAACACCCGCGGCAGCATCCCGGCACCCCCTTCTTCCACTACGTTGCCTTCACGGCGCCCCATTGGCCGCTCCATGCCCGGGCCGAAGACATCGAGCCCTACCGGCAGACCTATACGGCGGGTTGGGACAGAATGCGTCCCGCCAAGCTCGAACGCATGCGCTCCATGGGGATCGTGGACCCGGGCTGGGACCTGTCGGCCAGGGATGGGGACATTCCGGACTGGGGAGGTTTGTCCGCGGATCGCCAGGCCGAGTTTGCTTTTCGGATGGCGGTCTATTCGGCGCAGATCGAGTGCATGGACCGTGGCATCGGCCGCATCGTCGAGCGGCTGCGCGAGACGGGGCAACTCGAACGGACGCTGATCCTCTTCCTCAGCGACAACGGCGGCTGCGCCGAGGAGATCCACCGGGGCGGCTTCCGGCACTGGAGCGAAATCGGCCAGGCGCATACCTACGAGAGCTACGGCAAGCCCTGGGCAAACTACAGCAACACCCCGTTCCGCGAATACAAACACTGGGTCCACGAGGGCGGCATCGCCACCCCACTCATCGCCCATTGGCCCGAGGGCATCCGCAACCCGGGACGACTCGAACACCAACCGGGACACCTGATCGATATCATGGCCACCTGCATCGAACTCTCCGGCGCGGCCTATCCCCCGCCCGGCAGCGGCAGTGCCCGCATCCACCCCCTGCCCGGACGCAGCCTCCTGCCCGCCTTCGGGGAACGCCCCCTCGTACGGGAGGGGATCTTCTGGGAACACGAAGCCAACCGGGCGCTCCGGGACGGCCCGTGGAAGCTGGTCGCCAAGGCCGGCAAGGAGTGGGAACTCTACGACATGGCCGCCGACCGTACCGAAACCCGGGACCTCGCTTCGGCATACCCCGAACGCGTCCGGGAGATGGCGGAGCGCTGGGATGCCATCGCCCGGGTCACCGCGGTCTACCCCCTCTTCCCCGAGAAAGGAATGGACTACGGCCAACGCTCCCGCATGGCAAGCTGGGAACAGGCCGCACAAACCGGCGTGTGACGCCCGGCTGCCGGCAAAGCCCGGCGGCGGCGTGGGGACTTTGAAACAGGCCAGCCGCCGTGTAAGGCCTCAGTGAAAACAGGGAGGATTCGGGAACCGGCTCAGCCGCATCCCCATCCCCTGGAGGGCGAAGCTCCTGCTGAGCCGCATCCTCATCCCCTGGAGGGCGAAGCTCCTGCTGAGCCGCATCCCCATCCCCTGGAGGGCGAAGCTCCTGCTGAGCCGGTTCCCGGACTGGACTGAGGCATTCCGCCGCCGTCGCGGGCGCATGTCAGCTCCGTAGGTCCCCATGCCGCACGAGTTCTGCCACACCGCATGTGTCCACCCGAGAACCCCGGGGACATGG
>JAFGRS010000257.1 GCA_016935045.1 Lentisphaeria bacterium
CCAAGATCCGGTGAATCGGTTCCCGCCGCCACTGCCCTTGCGGCAGTGGAGCGCCGATTCGGGGTGAGGGAGCGCGGCCGCGCCCCCAAGGGTCTTCGGGCTGTAGGGCCGGCGGTCTCCGACGGCCTATCTCTTCCCCGGGCGATGCCGCCCGGGGACCGTGCGGCGTACCGGGGATGGGGCGATGCCGCCCGGGGACCGTGCGGGGTACTGGCGCGCGTGCGGCTTCCCGGGGAAAAGCTATAGTTCGGCAACCGTTGCCTCCGGGGCCGGTTCGGCCCGGGTTCCGGTTCAGCCACGAAGGAGAGTCACACGATGCGTATCCTGATCCTGGATCTGGACACCCTGCGTCCCGACCACCTGGGCTGCTACGGGTACCACCGCGACACCAGTCCCAACATGGACCGCATCGCGGCCGAGGGCACGCGCTTTGATCAGTATTACTGTTCCGACGCGCCCTGTCTGCCCTCCCGGGCGGCGTGGGTCAGTGGGCAGTTCGGGATTCGTTCGGGGGTAGTGGGGCACGGCGGCACGGCGGCGGACATGCGGCTGGAGGGGGATCGGCGGCGTTTCCGCAGCGCCTTTGCCAACAACAGCCTGTGGATGGTGTTCCGCAAGGCCGGTTTCCGCACCGTATCCGTCAGTCCCTTTGCGGAACGGCACTCGGCGTGGTGGTTCAACGCCGGTTTCCACGAGATGGTGAACACCGGCAAGGGGGGCATGGAATCGGCCGAGGAGGTCACCCCCGCCGTCATGGACTGGCTCGGACGCAACGCCGCCAAGGACCACTGGCTGCTGCACGTCAACTACTGGGATCCGCACACCCCCTACCGTGCCCCGGAGGAGTTCGGCAACCCCTTTGCCGACCAGCCCCTGCCCGCCTGGATGACGCCCGAGATCATCGCCCGGGACCGTTCCCTCCCCGGCGGTCACGGCGCCCAGGAAGTCAGCATGTGGGACAACCGCCTCGGCCCCAAATACGCCTCCCGACACATGGGCGAAATCCGCGACCTGCGGGACTGGCGCCGCATGATCGACGGTTACGACTGCGGCATCCGCTACATGGACGGACATATCGGCCGCATTCTCGATGCCCTCGAAACCGCGGGCGTCCTCGACGATACGGCCATCCTGGTCACCAGCGACCACGGCGAGGACCTGGGGGAACTCGGGTGCTACGGCGAACATGGCCTCAGCGACCTCATCACCCACCGCATTCCCATGATCGTGCGCTGGCCGGGGGGGCCGCAGGGACACGTCGACTCCGGGCTGCACTACAACCTGGACCTGGCGCCGACCATGGCCGAGATGCTCCACGTCCAGCCCTGGGATGGCTGGCAGGGCGCCAGTTATGCCGAGACCCTGCGGGACGGGGCCGACCGGGGTCGCGATCATCTTGTGCTCAGCCAATGCTGCCACGGCGCCATGCGCAGTGTCCGCTTCGGGCCCTGGATGTACATCCGCACCATCCACGACTTCTTCCACCTGTATCCCAGGGAGATGCTCTTCCACATCGAGGACGATCCGCACGAAACCACCGACCTGGCGCAGACCCGCCCCGAGATCTGCGCCCAGGGAGCACGACTGCTTCTGACCTGGCACGAGGACATGATGCGGACCATGCCCGACGCGGTGGACCCCCTCTGGACCGTCATGCGCGAGGGAGGACCGGAACACTCCCGCGGTCACCTGAAGACCTACTGCGAACGCCTCGAAGCCACCGGCCGCGGACAGCATGTCGCCGCCCTCAGGGCCCGGCATCCCGAGGAGCCATAGCCCAGTGGCCCACGGGTCCCTCGTGAGAGGACGCGGGCGGTCCATTCCGCTGGAGGGCGAACCTCCCGGTGAGCCGTCTCGGTGCAGGCGGACGTGCCTGCGACCCTGACCCAGGACCGTGACCCATGGCGATTGCCGGAAAATGGGGTATCGGCCGCGGGGAGCCCTGCACCTATCTGGCGGGGCGGACGGCCCGTTTCGAGCATCTCGCCATCGACCACATCGACGCGGCCGAATTCGATGCCCTGATCGGGCAGGGCTACCGGCATTTCGGAGCGACGTTCTTCCGGCCCTGCTGCGAGGGTTGCCGGGCCTGCATCCCGATCCGTGTCCCCACCGCCGGATACCACTTCCCGCGGTCCGCCCGCAAGGTCTTCCACCGTGCCCGGGAACTCGATCTGCGGCTGACCCGTCCCCGGCCGTCGCAGGAGGCCTATGCGCTCTACCTCCTGCACCGGCAACGCTTCCATGACCCCCAGGGGCGGCTGCGCCCCGATCCGCCCTTTGCGGCGTTTGCGGATGCGCTCTTCCACCCCTTCCCCTTCTCCTACGCCCTGGAAGTCCGGGACGGGGACCGCCTCGTGGCGGTGGCCCATTTCGACCGGACCCGCCGCGTCCTGTCCGCGGTCTACACCTACCACGATCCGGCCTGGGGACATTACAGCCTCGGACGGCTGGCGGTGTACCGCGAGATCGCGATGGCCATTGAGGCGGACATCCCCCATGTCTACCTGGGCTACTACATCGCCGACAACGCCCACATGGCCTACAAGGCGGACTACCGCCCCAGCGAACTCCTCCTGGGCCATGGCGAATGGACCCCCTTCATGGACCGCAACAACCGGCGGCTGCCCGCCGAAGAAGCAATCCGCGCCGGCTTCCAGTCCCCTGGACGTCCCCAGATCCCCCGCCGCATGTGAGATACCGCGGAGGACCGCGGGCTCCAGGTGTTTCCCATCCCGTCCATCTCGTCCATCTCCCTCCCCTTTCCCCCCGCCTTCGACCGCTCCCGCTACTCGGTCTTTCCCTGCCGCGGCAGCGTCGGCACGGTGGCCAGCAGGACGCCGAGGGTCAGGGCGGCGACGCCGCCCAGGCAGCCGTACATGGCCCGGAAGCCGAGGTGGTGGGCCAGAAGCCCCGCCGCCGTACCTCCCAGAATGCCGCCCCCGCCGACGGTCACTGCCGCGAAGAGGGTCTGGGCGGTGCTCTGCAGGCGCTGCGGCACGATGCGGCTGACGTAGGTGACGCTGGAGCAGTGGTAGGCCCCGAAGGTGAGGGAGTGCAGGAACTGCAGCGGGATGACGACGGCCAGGGACGGGGCCAGGCTGAAGCCCAGCAGCCGCACGGCCGCACCCAGGATGCCCAGGGCGAAGAGGTTGCGCACCCCGATGCGGTTCATGATGCGTCCGCTGAGGTAGATGACGGGAATTTCGCTGAGGGGTCCCAGGAGCCAGACCAGACCGGCCTTCTGCACCCCGTGCATTTCGGCGAGGTAGAGGGTGAAGAAGCTGTAGTAACCCATCATGGCGAAGCGTCCCAGGAAGGCGCAGGCCATGAACCAGAGGAAGGCGGGGCGCAGCAGTTCCCGCAGGGCGGGTTCGGCAGCGGGGGAGTGGGGCACGGATTGCCGTGTCCGGTGTGTATGCGGCGCCTCATCGGGATGGGGCAGCAGGACCAGGACGCTGACGAGCTGCAGGCAGCCGGCCCCGGCCAGGGCGGCCAGGATCATGGCGCCGTTGCCACGGCTGCCGAGGCCGAACGGTTCCAGCAGCAGGAGGGTCCCGATGAAGGCCAGCGAGCCCCCGATGCGGATCTTCCCGTAGTCCCCGCCGTGGGTGTTGAGGAAGCGGAAGGTGATGCCGTCGGTCAGTGGGATCAGGGGCCGGTAGAGCACCCCGAAGAGGACCGCCACGCCCACGGCCATGGGCAGAGAACGCACGGCGCCAAAGAGCAGGAAGGCGGGAACCATGCCCACCACGCACCCCGCCAGCACCGCGCGCGGCCGGCCGCTGCGGTCCGAGAGCATCCCCCACAGCGGCGGCGCCACCACCGCCATCAGCTCGATGCAGCCGAGGACGAAGCCCATCTCGTCCTCACGGAAGCCACGCAGGGACAGGAGCTTCTGCAGATAGGGCGTGGTGACCGCGAAGGGCACGAAGAGGGCGATGTACACCAACAGGAAGCGCCATCCGGCGCCCGGTGGGAAGCGGACCGCCGGGGAAGGGAGCGATGCCATGCCCGGTCAGGCC
>JAFGRS010000258.1 GCA_016935045.1 Lentisphaeria bacterium
AATGCGCTGGCGCGGGTTGGGGCCCCAGGGCTGTTTCAAGATCGGCGGCAGCGCTCGTGACGCCGCATTTTCCAGTCCACACTTTGCAAAGTGTGGACCGATGCTGTGTGCGTCATGCCGCGTTTTTCGGTCCACACCTTGCAAAGTGTGGACCGATCCTCTGTGCGTGACGCCGCCGCCGGGCTGGTCCCGTTGGAACGCCGGTGGGAGCGCCGATGAGGGGAAAGAGGGGGGTGCACCGCCGCTCTTTCCCCCTGCCGCGGGATCGTCGCCCCACTGCCGGAGGGACAGTGGAGGCGGAGACCCAGGCGCCATCCGGCCGGGGCTCGGCGGCCCGGAATAGCCTTGCGTTCCCATTGGGCAGAGGACCTCAAATCGGCCCTGCGGGGGCCCCAGGACGCCCCGGAACAGTGACTCGGCCATGACACCAGGAACGCCGGCACCAGGTTGCCGATCTGCTGCAGGATGGTAAACTGCCTGCGGGCTGGCTTCATGGACACTCCTTCCGTTCGGTGTCGTGACCATCAGGAACGTGCCCGTGCCGACGCCCGTGCCCATGCCCCCCGTGCCCGTGCCGATGCCCATGCCCTCCGTGCCCGTGGCCGTGCCCGGGCACGGAACTGCTACACTCTGTGGGACGGCTGTAAGGACGATTCGTATGTCGGTAACCGTATTTGGCATGGTGTTCCTGAGTGCGTCGCTGCACGTGTTCTGGAATGCTCTGGCGAAACAGAGCCGTGACAAGCTGTCCTTCGCCTGGTTGACGAACGGGGTTGGGGCGTTGTGCGCGTTGCCCTTGTTTCTGTTCTGCCGGGTGTGGGGTCCCGGCGCCCTGGGTCTGGACGTGTTTCTCCTGGCCATGGCTTCGGGACTGATCGAGTCGCTGTACTTCGTGACGCTGTTTTCGGCCTACGACCGGGTCGACCTGTCGGTTGCCTATCCCCTCAGCCGGGGTGTGGCACCGGTGTTCAGCCTGGTTCCCGGGGCGGTGTTTCTGGGGGACACACTGACTGCCGGGCAGGGATGTGGCGTCGGGATCGTGGTTGCCGGAGTGTTCCTGGTGGCGTGGTCCGCGATGCGGCGCAGCGACAGTGTTGCCCGGGTGCGGGGAGGGGTGTTGCTCGCCCTGGCGACGGGCGCCATGATTGCGCTCTACCATGTGGTGGACCGCCGGGCGCTGACCCTTCCCTCTCCCCCGCGAACCGGAGAGTATTTCTTTCTGATGCATGCCTGGCTTGCACTGTTCGTCTCGGCCTGGGTGCTGGGACGCCCGTCCACCCGGCGCCGGGCGTTCCGCGAATGGCACGGCAACCGCGGCGCGGTTCTCCTGGTGGGTTTCCTGTCCGTGTTCGCCTATCTCCTGATCATGGCGGCGCTGCGGGTGGGAAACGTCACCCTGGTTGCGGCCACCAGGAACTCGGGTATCGTAATCAGCACCCTTGCCGGGGCCCTGCTGCTGCGCGAACCGATCTGCCGGCTGCGTCTGGCCGGTGTCCTGGGAATCGTGACGGGTGTGGTGACGCTGCTTCTGGCTGGAGATTGAGAGCATGGGTCCCGCTGCCAACCCGAGCATGCTGAGGCCGGCCCTGCGGGAGATCGCGGTCCGGCATGGCAGCTTTGCCCTGGCTGCGGTGGCGGCGGCCGCGGCGGCCGCGGCGGTGACGGCATCGTTGGCGTCCCTGTGGGCCCACGACCGGGAAACCCAGCGCCTGATCCGGACCGCCGAAGAGGAACTGCGCGCCACCCTCGACCGTTACGACCGGAGCCTGGACCAGGCGGTCCGGCGGCTCGGGTTCAACCTGGTCATCCTGCCCGAGGGCCAGGACATCGGCGACTTCCACGGCAGCGACTTCGCCAAGGCCACCATGCCGGAAGCCCACGCGGACCGACTCGCGGCGGCAGGACTGCTCTCGGTCGGCCAGTTCGTCCCCGTGCTGCGGCGCAAGGAACGCTGGCCGGAGAAGGGCTGGACCATCATGGTCCATGCCCGCGGACCTGCCCGTGGACACCTCCCCGACGGCACCGAACCCCTGCCCGACATCCCCGTGCCGCGGGGAACCGTCGACCTGGGATTCGAACTCCACCGGGGCCTCCACTTCGCGGCCGGAGATGCCCTGACCTTCCTGGGCCGGACCTTCGCCGTGCGCACCTGCCTGCCGGAACAGGGGACGCATGCGGATATCACCCTCTGGATGAACCTCGAAGAGGCCCAGGAAGTGCTTGGACTCCAGGGCCGGGTCAGCGAGATCCGCGCCCTCGAATGCCAGACCGCCTGGAACCGCCTGGCACAGGTTCGGTCCGATATTGCGGCGGTCCTCCCCGGAGTGACCGTGCTCGAGAGCCGTTCCGAGACCATCGCTACGGCCGAGGCCAGGGATGGCTTCCGCATCGAGCAGCAGCGCATGCTCGAAGAGGTCCGTCTGGGGCGCCTCCGACAGCGCCTGGCGCGCCTTCGTCTGGCCCTGGTGCTGAGTGCCCTGGCCCTGGTGCTGGCCGGCGGCACGAGCGGGGTGGTGGCCCTGCTGAACGCGAGGGAACGTTGCGGCGAGATTGCCCTCTGGGTGGCGTTGGGTGCAAGCCTGAGGCAGGTCCAGGCGCTGTTCTTGTGGCGTACCCTCCTGGCGTCCGCCTGCGGCTGCCTGGCGGGGTGGTTGGGAGCCGCCTTCGCCTGGGGTTTGCCCGGGGTGTGGCCCGCGGCGCTGTGGCTGCTTGCGGCCTTTGCAGCCGCCTGGGGCACGGCCTTGCCGGGGGTCGTCGTCTCGGCCGCGTTCTCGGCCCGGCAGGACCCCGCCTCGGTACTCAAGAACGAGGTGTGACGGCTATGAGAATGGTACGTTTGCTCTGCCGCGAACTCCGCCACCGGGTGGGCAATGTCTTTCTCGGCGCCCTGGCGGTTGCCGCGGGTGTCAGCGTCTGGGCGGGGACCGTGGTGGTCCTGCGCGGCTACGATGCCCGCACGACGGCCTTCCTGGAGCAACGCCGCGAGCAGCTCGAAACGGCCCTGGCCGACCTCCGCGAGCGGATGCGGAAGGCGACCCTGAAGCTGAGCTTCAACCTGCTAATCCTGCCCAGGGGTCAGGACCTCAAGGCCTGGCACACCGACGGCGAGATCACCGGCACCATGCCCGAGGACTACGTGCACCAACTGGCGCAGTCCGGAATCGTCACCGTGCAGCACTTCCTGCCTATCGTCCAGAAACGGGTGTGGTGGGAGGAGAAAGGACGACGGATCGTGCTGGTCGGCTCCAGGGGAGAAGTGCCCAACGCCCACTCGAACCCGAAAAAACCCCTCGTCCAGCCCGTACCCCCGGGAACCATCGTCCTCGGACACGAACTGCACCGCTCCCTTACCCTGGTCCCCGGAGACGAAGTGACCCTCATGGGCAGGACCTTCAGCGTTCACCGCTGCCACGAGGAACGCGGCAGCATCGACGACATCACCGCCTGGATCTACCTGCCCGAGGCCCAGGAACTGTTCGGGATGCAGGGACGGATCCACGCCATCCTCGCCCTCGAATGCATGTGCGCCGGCATGCCCGGCGTCGACACGTTCCGGGCCGAGATCGGGCGCGTGCTCCCCAATACGGATGTGGTGGAACTCGGGACCAAGGCCCTCGCCAGGGCCGAGGCGCGCCTCTTGCTGGGCAAGGAGGCCAGGCAGGCATTGGCCGACGAAGAGAACTCGCGCCTGGCCCTGCGTCAGGCACGGGAAGGGTTCGTGGCCGCGCTGCTGCCCGTGAGCATGCTGCTGACCATCCTGGCCGTGGCGGCTCTGTCGGTGGTCAACGTCCGCCAGCGTACTCCCGAATTCGCCCTGCTGCGGGCCCTGGGCGTGGGCGGAGGACGCATCCTGGTGCTGGTTCTGAGTCGGTATGTCCTCGCGGCCGTGCCGGGGGCCGTGGCCGGTTGTCTTGTCGGCATGGCGGGGGGGGCCTGGCTGGCGGGCTGGCTGGATCCCGTCCCCCTGGCGGGGTCGCCGCCCCTTCTTGGCGGCAGCGAGGCCGCGGCCACGATTCTGGCGGCACTGGCCGTGACGGCGGGAGCCGCGTGGTTCCCGGCGCTGGTGGCGGCGCGGAGGGACCCAGCGGACATCCTCAGCCGGGTCTGAGGCAGGCAAGGTGGTAGAATGCTGCTCACAGTGGACCATGTGACCCGTAGGTTCGCCGGACCCGATGGCTCCGTCACGGCCCTGGACGGGGTTTCCCTCGAAGTCATGCCCGGCGAGTTCGTGGCCGTGCGGGGACCGAGCGGCTGCGGCAAGAGCACTCTGCTGCTGACGGCGGGGACCCTGCTGCGTCCGACGGCCGGCCGGGTGGTGCTGGACGGGGTGGACGCCTATGGCGTGGGCATCACCGAACGCCGCCTGTTGCGGGCCCGCAGCGTCGGCTTTGTCTTCCAGCAGTTCCACCTGTTGCCCTACCTCAGCGTGATCGAGAACATCCTCACCCCCGCCATCGCCATGCCGGTGTCGGGGACCCGGGAACGGGCCCTGCGCCTGGCCGAGCAGTTCGGCCTGACGGAGAGACTCGGCCACAGACCCGCCCAACTCAGCACCGGGGAGAAACAACGCACCGCCCTGGCCCGGGCCCTGCTCAACCAACCCAAACTCCTGCTGGCCGACGAACCGACCGGGAACCTGGACCCCGAGAACGGACGGGTGGTCCTGGAAGCCCTGGCGGAGTTCGCGGCACAGGGGGGCGGGGTGCTCATGGTGACCCACGAGCGGAACGTGGGCGACCGGGCGAACCGGGTGATTCACATGGTCCGCGGGCAACTGGCCTGAGTCAGGCGGGCGCACGCACGCGGCATGCGTTTCCCGCGCCGCCGTTGCGGCAGGGCTCACGAGGGATGCCCCCCGGGGTCAGGCGCAGCCGCGGAGCGGCCGGGGGGACATGGGGGGATGTTGAAACCGGAGAAGAAGATGTCTCGCGCGGAGGCGCAGAGATCGCAGAGGAAGGCGAAGACAAGGCAGACCGAACCGAACGCGCAGGGGTGACGCCCTCCAGGCAGGCCCCTTGCCGGCGAACACGCTCCTGCGCCGATCAGACCGGGAGAGGTCCCCCTCCGCGCCTCAGCGCCGCCGCGGGAGAACAGGAAGCAGTTCCAACCAGTCCATGCACCCGACCTGATACCTCGGCGGGTGATGGTGGCGGTTAGGGCCCGCGCGGAAACAACTTCCCATTTTGCTGCAGCCGATCCCGATTCCTGGCAAGGCGTGAGCGCAGCGGGCATACCCAGAGCGGTCTGTCCCCTTGGCCCCGGGGGGGGTCGGCGCCGAAGACGCCCGGTCCCTGCGGGATGGGGCGGCGGCGGGGCTCCGCACACCCGGGCCCGCGGGCCAAGACCGCCGCGGGTATGGGCGCCGCCGGCCCGGGTGCACGCTGCCTCCGCCGGCGCTCCCACC
>JAFGRS010000259.1 GCA_016935045.1 Lentisphaeria bacterium
ACGTCAAACGCCCCCCTCAGGGGGGCCGGCTCCACAAGCCACGGGCTCTGCCCGTGGTCGTTGACGGCAGTCTCTCCGGAGCCGGTGCCGGGCGTTCCCCCTCCCAGGCGATGGGAAGCACGGAGAGGAACCACGTCCTGCCGCGGTCGTTGTTGCCCTGGTAGAACAGGTAGCAGTGGCCATCCTCGTCCTCGAACAGGTAGGGATGACCCGACTCGCTGCTGTTCCATGTCCCGGGCGCTCCGTTGGGGAGGAACGGGGTTTCCGAGAGCCTCCGGAAGCGGACCCCGTCATTGCTGATGGCGACGCCGATCTGCTGGGGTTCGTTGTTGTAGCCCCCCGCGTAGAACAGGATGACGCGGCCGTTCCGGCTGCAGGCCGCCGGCGCCTCGATGCACTGTTTCTCCCAGGGAAGCTCGGGGCGCAGGATAGGGGCATCGCCGCTGAGCTGCTTCCAGGTATTCCGACTGTAGTCACTGTGGGCGGGCGCGGCCGAGACGCCGAGCATCTGCACCTTGCCGGCGGGGTCGCGGGTGGCCCAGTACATCAGGAGCCGGTCCCCGTGCAGGAGGACATCGGCGTCGATGGCGCGGCCGTTGTTCCAGGTTCCTTCGGGTCGGAAGACGGGGTTGGTGGGGTCCCGTTGGAAGGTCCGTCCGTCGTCCGACCAGGCGTGGCAGATGGCGTCGCGGGGTCCGTTGCCGTAGGTCTGGAAGAAGAGGTGGACGCGACCCTCGATGACGATGGCGCCGGGAGCACAGAAGCCGTTCCGTTCGAGGTCCCCCTCCTGGGGGATCTCCCCCGCCCTGGTCCAGTCCACCAGGTTGTCGCTGGTCGCGATGCCGATGTTCCAGCCCCGCCCTGCCTTGCCCTCGTAGGGCGGCAGGGAGTAGTACAGCCAGTACCTGCCCCGGAACCGTACCACCGCCGGATCCTTCGAGAACGGCCGGCCCGAAGAGGAATCGGCAAAATGCATGCGCGGCGGGAAGCCCCCGGCCCCCGCCTCGCCGCCGACAACACAGACGGCTGTGGCCAGACCGGCCGCAACCAGAGACGGAACGTGAGGCGCCATGGCAATCGTGGCCTTTCCCGCAGGCTGCGGCACAACACCCCCGCCCTGCGTCCCCGCCGAGACCTCGTCCCCACGCCCCTTACCATAGCACCGTCCCCGTTCCGATTCCGGCCGGACCGCAGGGGCCGCGCCGCGGGGTTGACAATCCCGTCTCTCCGCGGCACCTTGTTCAGCGTGGCTGCGGGGTGTTCACCCGCGCCGTGCCGGAGCACGGCGGCCGGGTCACGCGGGACCGGTCCCCTGCCTCGACCCCGGGGACCCGGCGCCCCGGAGCCCGCTGTCCGTGGAGGAGACGCGACGATGGCAACATCCAGACGGGAGTTTCTGAAGGCGGGGGCGGCGGCAGGCGTGATGGCGGCTCTGGGGCGGGCGGCGGCGCCGCCGGCCGGGCGCCGGCCGAACATCCTGTTCGTGTTCACCGACGACCATGCCTCACAGGCCATCGGGGCCTATGGCTCCCGGGTCAACCGCACCCCCCATATCGACCGCATCGGCCGGGAAGGCGCCGTCTTCGAGAACTGCTTCTGCACCAACTCCATCTGCGGGCCGAGCCGGGCCACGGTGCTGACCGGCACCTTCAGCCATGTCAACGGCTTCCTGCGCAACGGCAACCGTTTCGACGGCAGCCAGATCACCTATCCCAAGGTCCTCCAGGCCGCCGGATACCAGACCGCCATGTTCGGCAAATGGCACCTTTCGTCAGACCCGACGGGTTTTGACACTTGGACGATTCTGCCGGGGCAGGGCTCCTACTACAACCCGGATGTTCTCAGCGCCGAAGGACGCCGCCGCATCGAGGGGTACACCACCGATATCATCACGGATCTCAGTCTCGACTGGCTGCGCAACGGCCGGGACCCGCAGCGGCCGTTCCTGCTGCACTGCTGGCACAAGGCGCCCCACCGGAGCTGGATGCCGGGGCCACGCCACCTGCATGACTTCACGGGCGACACCCTCTGGGAACCACCCACCCTCTTCGATGACTACAGCGGACGCACATCCTCCGCCGCCAGGCAGGCCATGACCATCGCCAACCACATGAACCTGCCCACCGACCTCAAAGTCACCCCGCCCCTCATGACAAGCGACCAACTCCGGGGCGAATACGGCCGCATGACCCCGGCACAGAAACAGGCCTGGGACGAAGCCTATGCCGCCGAAAACCGCGCCTTCGAGCAACAGGCCCTCACCGGCGAGGACCTGGTGCGCTGGAAGTACCAACGCTACATGAAGGACTACCTGCGCTGCATCGCCTCCGTCGACGACAGCGTTGGCCGTCTCCTCGAAGGTCTCGACGAGAGCGGCCTGGCGGAGGACACCCTCGTGATCTACAGCTCGGACCAGGGGTTCTACCTTGGCGAACATGGGTGGTTCGACAAGCGCTGGATGTACGAGGAGTCGCTGCGCATGCCCCTGCTGCTGCGCTGGCCCGGCCGCGTCCCTTCCGGCGTGCGGGTCTCCAATATGGTGCAGAACATTGACTTCGGTCCCACCCTTCTGGCCGCGGCCGGCACCCCTGTCCCCGGTCGCATGCAGGGCGCCGACATGCTGCCCCTGACCCGTGGCCGAACCGAGGGCTGGAGGTCCTCCGTCTACTACCATTACTACGAGTTCCCCGGCGCTCACAGCGTCCAGAAACACTGCGGCGTCCGCACCGAACGGTACAAGCTGATCCACTTCTACCCGGTGGACGAATGGGAGTTGTTCGACCTGCGGGAGGACCCCCGCGAGATGCGCTCGGTGTACGGGGCCCCGGAATACGCCGCCGTGACCGCCGAACTCAAGGCCGAAATGACACGCCTCCAACAGCGGTATGGCGACGACACCGTCGCCGCTCCCGGGCAGATGCAGGGCGATCCCAGGGCCCTCGGGTTCGATCACTGGCAGAACCTCCGCGGCATCCGCAAGACGGAGTATGGCCTCCTGATCCAGGGAGACCCGGATACCGATGGCGCCAGCGTGCTGCGCAGGGCCCAGCTCACGCGCCCGCCCGGCGCCGGGGTCGTCCTCCGGGGGCGCCTGCGCCGACGCGTCACGGAAGGGATCAGCAACGGCTTCCTGGCGGCGGCGCCGGCGGAGCGGCCCGGGGATGTGCTGCGGGGAGGGGTCTACATCCGCTCCGGCCAGTACCTCATCCAGGCCGGCGGCACCACGATCGCCTCCAAACCGGCGACCTTCGCTCCGGAACAGGAATTCCGGGTCGCCCTGAGCATTGACCTCCAGGCGCGCCGCGTTACCCTCGACGTGAACGGGGAAACCCTCTCCGCGGACCTGCCGGAGACGTTCCGCGCCGTCGGCTACGTGGGCTACGGGCTGAACCGCACCACCACGGAATTCTCGGACCTCGCCGTCGAGGAACTCTGAATCGGCACTGGATTATGGCCCGGGACACGCCACATTTCGGGGGCGGAGCAGCGCCCCTGGCCATCGTCTGCCCGTGTCGCCGCTGCGTGGTTGGAGCGGCCGCGTCCTCGCGGCCATCGTCTCATGAACCAAGGAGAATGAAGACATGACGGTGCACTTTCCCCGACCGGTTCTTGCCAACGGTACCGCGGTCGTGCTCTGCGGCGGCGCCCTTCTGGGTGCCCTTGCCGCGGGAATGGCGGGCTGCCGGACCGCATCCGGCTGTCGTGACGGCGCCATGCCGGCGTCCCCGGTCACCAATCCCGGCAACGCCGCCTTCTATGCCGCGGACGGGGCTTTCCAGGGGGCCGCGGCCAAGGAAGCCTATTTCGCCATGATGCGGGCCTTCGACTACCCCATTCCCGCGGTGCTCGGGACCGACGAGTTCTGGGTCTGTGACTTTCTTCAGCGTGACTTCGAGACGCTGGGCATGGGAGGCATCTTCTGGATCAATGCCAACGGCGCCTACGGCCAGGCCGGCAGCAAGGCCTATGCGGGCGCCTTCAAGGACGGAACGTACGGGTATCTCGGCCACGAGATCTACCTGCTGCCCGGCCAGATGCTCCCCGAACACCGCCATGTCGGCGGTCACGGCGGCTTCGGACCCAAGATGGAGTCCTGGCACGTCCGCTACGGCACCGTCGAGTTCTTCGGCGAACACCGGGGCGCCGGCGACGAAACCCTCATCGCCGATATGCCCGAGGAACAGCGCCCCTTCGGCTTCGGCGAGCCCTGGTTCAGGGCCAGGTACGTCGCCCGCAGGACCGCCGGCCAGATCTACAGCCTCGAAGACCCGGAATCCTGGCACTTCCAGCGGGCCGGGGCCAACGGCGCCATCGTGTCGGAATACGCCACCTACCACAACCACGTCGAGTTCAGCAAACCGGGGATGGAGTTCTCCTGCTCCGAGGCCCGCAGATAGACGCCGCGGCGAAGTGCAGTGCTCTCCTGGCAAGGACGACACGGGCGGCACGAGCGCAGGGACGGCGGTGCGAGTGGCTGCCGGAGCCCTTGCGTGTCCCGGTGTTCTTCGCTGGTGTCGTCCCGGGCATTGCCTCAGACATCCTGATCCGGCGGAAGATGGATGAATCCAGTGCCAGTGCGGTGGGATGGAGCCGGCGGCCTGCCTGTGCGATACACGCAGACAGGTCTCCGCCGTATTCGGTGCACCTCGGTGACGGCCGGGAACGGCCGGCTCCACGGACCGATTCGGGTGCATCCCATTTTCCGCCGGCTGAGATGCCGGGCAAGGAGATCGGAGCCTTCTTC
>JAFGRS010000260.1 GCA_016935045.1 Lentisphaeria bacterium
AGGAGCCCTTCGACTGGGCTCAGGGCCTTGAGCAAGGGGTGTGCGGACGCACCCCCGCGTCGAAACGGCTTCGCCCTCCAGGGGGGAAGAGCTGGATCCGGCGGTGGCCCAGGTCCATTCGCGGGGGGACTGCCGGGCGGCGCTGCCATTGCGGTGGAGGATGAGACGGGCGTCGTCGACGCCGAGGAGTGGGAAGGCGGCGCCGCAGGCGTTCCAGGTGGCATCCAGGTCGTCGATGTGGGGCAGGCGGCTGGCCAGTTTTTCGAGTTCGATGCGGGCCTGGGCGGCGATGTTCCGGCACTTCCAGTCGCGGCTGAAGCGGCGTCCGACATCGGTCAGGCGCACGGCGCCGAGTACACGCATGCAGACGAAGAGGAGGATTCCGAGGCCGCCGAACACCATGAGCTGGGGTTCGCGTTCCTGGGAGATGGAGGCGAAGGCGCCGACACAGAGAACGAGGCTGGCGGCATAGAGAATGAGCACAGCCCGGCGCTGGCTGAGGCCCCAACTCAGGAGAATGTGGTGGACGTGACGTCGGTCGGGGGCCGAAATGGGCAGCCAGTGGCTCCAGCGGCGCAGCATGGCGAGGGAGGTGTCCATGATGGGAAGACCCAGGGCCAGAACGGGAACGAGCAGGGCCACGGCGGTACTGCTCTTCTGACTGGTCATGAGCGCCAGGGCCGCCACCAGGTAGCCGATGACATTGCTTCCCGAATCGCCCAGGAAGATGCGGGCGGGATGGAAATTGAGGGTGAGAAAGCCGAGAATGCCGCCGCCGAGACAGGCCATCAGCAGCATTCCGACAGCGTTGCCCAGGAGATGCCCGGTTGCCATCAGGGTCAGGCAGGCAATGAGGGTGACACCCCCCGCGAGACCGTCCATGCCATCGAGGAGATTGATGGCATTCATGCAGCCAAGGAACCAGAAGAGGGTCAGTGGAATGCCCCAGGCGCCCAGGACGAGGTCGCCGACAAAGGGGAGATTGAGACGCCAGATGATGAGGTGTCCCCCGGCCATGCCGATGCAGGCCGCAAGGGCCTGTAACAGCAACTTCAGCCCGGGACGCATGCCGTGGATGTCATCCCAGGCACCGAGGAAGAGGGCCACAAAACTCCCCAGAAGAACCATGGCGAAGGCGCTGTTCGCTTCCCACAGGGCACGTACCGGTTCGAGGCCACGGAAGAAGACGAGAAGGAGAACGACGGGAGCGAGGAAACCGGCAAACACCCCCACCCCGCCCAGATAGGGAATGGGACGGGTGTGAATCTTGCGGAACCCGTCGGGCTGATCGACGGCGCCCAGCTTCGGAGCCAGCCAGGTCATCGCATGGGTGACGAGAACACCCACCAGGCAGGCGACAAGAAACGCTGTGAGTGCCGTGGTCATGGGAGGGACGTCAATGCGTCAATGGGTCGGAGGAACCACGAATGGGATTCTGTTCTCGCGCGGAGGCGCAGGGAGCGCGGAGGGGGAGAGTCTGCCCACGAATCACACGAAGGGACACGAATGAGATTGTGTTCTCGCGCGGAGGCGCAGAGGGCGCTGAGGGGGAAGGAACCACGGATGGACACAGATGGACACGGATGGGGCTTTGTTCTCGCGCGGAGGCGCCGAGGGCGATGATGCGATGATGCGATGATGCGATGAGGCGATGAGGGCGATGAGGGCGATGGGTCATTGGGTCATTGCGTCACCGGGTCACCGGGCTCAGGGTTCAGGGTTCAGGGCTCAGGGTTCAGGGCTCAGGGCTCAGGGTTCAGGGTAAGACAAGAGTGCCGCCCGGGGACCGTGCGGTCTACTGGAGCGCCCGCGGCCGAGCGCCTTGCCACCGCGCCGGCGCGATCAGCGCTCCATCGGGGCAAGCCCGATGGTGGCGGGGGAGCGCTCAGCGCTCCATCGGGGCAAGCCCGATGGTGGCGGGGGAGCGCCCGCGGCCGAGGGACAGCAGTCCGGCGCCGGCGACGGGATGGCAGATCATGGCGCCGAAGGGGAGATGGTTCGGGTCGTAGAACTGCCGCCGGAGGCGGTTGAGGAGCCGGTCGCAGGCGGTCCGGCGGACGAGAATCATCATGCAGCCGCCGAGTCCGGCGCCGGCGAGTTGGGCGCCGATGACGCCGCGGGTGGCGTTGGCGATGTCGACGAGGCGGTCGATGGCGGCGGTGCTGCAGGCATAGCGTCCACACTGGTCGATGAGGGGGGCGTCCATGTCGGCGAGGCGGTTGAGGCAACGGTCGTCGGTGCAGACGCGGAAACGTGAGGCGGTGCCATCGGCTGCATGGCGGAAGCGTCGGTCGCCGTCGTGGCTGGCGCGCATGAAGCGGGCGACGGCATCGAGGTCGCGTTTTTCCAGAACCTCGGCGAAGCGTTCGCCGCGGAGGCATTCGCCGAGGCCGAAGAGGGTGACGCCGCGCAGGTCGTAGGGTGCCAGGTTGGCATGGGTGGCGAAGATCTGCTCCATGCGGGGATGGTCGTCCTCCGGGAGGAGACCGCGGAGCTGAGTGCGGGTGGGCCGGGCGGGAAGCAGACACAGGGCGCGGAAGAGATCGGCGTCCTGGACCCCGAGCCGGTGCGGCACGAGGTCGCGGAGATGCTCCATGCCGGCGGCGGCGGGCCAGCGTCGGCGGAGGATCATCTGGGCGAAGCCGTAGGCGGCGACGCGGTGGTTGAAGGTATCGCGGGCGCCGGCGCTCTTGACGGCACTGGCGCCGCTGTGGGCGATGACGAGGCGCAGCTCGTCGGGGAAGGTGACGTCGCCCGCGGCGCGGAAGGGGAAGAAGCCGAGGCGGCTGATGCGTCCGAGCTGACTGGTGCGGATGGCGGCATGGTCGGCACTGCCGCCCCGGGAGCCGACGAACCACTCTCCCTCGCCGCAGAAGTCGACGAACTCACGCATGGTGAGGTCGAGGCCGTTGAGGCCGACGGCGGCAACGGCAAAGGCCACCACGAGGGCGGAACTGGAAGAAAGCCCGGCGCCCATGGGGATGTTGCCGGAGACCATGCAGTCCATGCCCCGCAGCGGGGTGGTGTGGCGGCATTGGTACTGGAGCCGGAGCAGGGGGGCGCGGGCGTAATGACTCCAATCCCCCGGGGCCGCGGCGAGGACGCGTCGGGCGGAATGGGATTCGAGGAAGTCCATCCAGTCGGGCCAGGTTTCGTCCCGCAGCAGGTCGAAGACATGGAATTCGCGATTGGGGAAGCGGGTGACATCGAGGTGGCGCAGGCGCACGAGATCGTCCTCGCGCGGCGCGGCCGCGAGGAGGGCTTCCCGGTTGATGGCCATGACGTTGACGTGGCCGCCGCGGTGGTCGACATGGCGTCCCATGAGGTTGATGCGTCCGGGGGCCCGACAGAGGACCATGGGACGGTCGGGGCCGAACTGGGCGACGAAGGCGCGGGCGAGTTCGAGGAGGGCCTGGCGGCGTTCCTCGATGGCGTCGGAGTCGGCGCCGTAGGTGTCGCGGAAGGTGCGGCGCAGGTCCGCGCCGGGCTGTTCGAGGGCGGCGAGCCACTCGCGGCCGGGGCGGAGAATACCGGGTCCGAGGCTTTCCTCGGGCCGGACGGCCACGGTGGGGGCGCCTACGCGTTCGCGGATGACGCGCTCGATTTCGAGGAGTTCGGCGGGGGTGTTGAAGGCCATGAGGTCCCGGGCGTCGGGAACGACGTGGGTGGCGACGCGGGCGCCATGTTCCGCCAGGAACTCGACGGTGTCGGTGAGGTAGAGTTCGCCCTGGGCATTGCCGGGGGAGAGACGGCGCAGGGCACCGTGCAGGCGGTCGAAGTCGAAGAGATAGAGGGAGGCGTTGACGGTGGCGGCCTGCTGCTCGACCTGGTCGGCGGTGAAGATCTGTCCGCCGATGCACAGGGGGACCCCGTCGGCGCGGGCGCGGCGGATGTCGGGGGCCTCGACGATGGCGAGGGCCTGTCCGGGGGCGCGTTCGAGGACGCGTCCGGCGCTGGTTTCCTGATCCCTGGGGAGGGTGGTCACGAGGGCGTCGGGGCGGCCGGCGGCATAGCATTCGAGGAGGGCCTGGACGACGGCGGGGCGGGTCACCTTGTCTCCCATGGTGATCATGACGGGGCCGTGGAAGCCGCGGGCCGCCAGGGCTTCGGCCGCCACCAGGGCGGCATGTCCGGTGCCGCGGGGTTCGGCCTGATAGACGAAGGTGATCTCGGGGTGGCTGGCGGCAAGGGTGGCCATGACCTGACCGGCCATCTGACCCACCACGACCAGGAACTCGCGGATGCCCGCCTGCTTGTAGGTGTCGACCGCGCGCACGATGGCCGGAATGCCCGCAATGGGAAAGCAGACCTTGTGGGTGTCGGCGGAAGCCATGCGCTTGCCTTGCCCACCGGCCAGAATGATGCAGAGGATGCCGGCTGTGTTCAATGGGACCTCAGGGGAGAGGGATGAGGGCGGAAAGCGGAAAGCGGAAAGCGGAAGCGGGAGGCTGGAGACTTGAGGTTGGCGGTCGGAAGCCGGTTGCCCACGAAGCACACGAAGGGACACGAATGGGATTGAGATTGTGTTCTCGCGCAGAGGCGCAGGGGGCGCAGAGGGGGAGAGAGACTGAGACTTTTTGGGTCTTCCGGAATTCCTGTGGGTGGAAATCGTGCCTGGAAGTGCTGCCTGGGAGGGGTATTTGCGTGGCCTGAGGCGGACT
>JAFGRS010000027.1 GCA_016935045.1 Lentisphaeria bacterium
CGCGCCGCCGGCAGTGCCGGGCCGGGCCTGTTTTCCGGACATCCACCGCGCCCCGACGGCCGGAAAACGCGCCGCCGGCAGCGCCGGGCCGGACCTGTTTTCCCGGACATCCGCCGCGCCCCGACGGCCGGAAAACGCGCCGCCGGCAGCGCCGGGCCGGGCCTGTTTTCCGGTCTCTGGGGTGTCCGGGAAACAGGGGGGTGAGGAGGGTGGTTTCGGACGGCCGGGCAGCACGTCGGGCATGCCGCGGGAGTAGGCATGCTCCGGGGGTCAGTCGCCGGCGTTGGGGCAGAGGAGGACTTTGATGGAGGTTCCCGGGTGTTTGACGGCCTCGAACCCCCTGGCGTGTTCCTGGAGGGGCAACTCGTCGGTGACGATGGCGCCGATACGCACCAACCCGCGCTGCAGGTAGTCGATGGCCACGGGGAAAGTATAGGGGGCAAGGTGGGCGCCATGGATGTCGAGTTCCTTGCCGTCGCCGATGATGGTCCAGTCGACGACACTGTCCCCCTTCATGACGCTGAACTCCACAAAAGTGCCTGCTTTGCGGATCATGTGGAGGGCCGGCTCGATGGCCTCGGGATTGCCCGTGGCCTCGACGACCACATCACAACCGTACCCACCGGTCAGGGAGAGGATCTCCCGAACCACGTCGATCCGGAGTGGATTCATGGTAATGTCTGCACCGAATTCGCGAGCCAGGGCCAAACGCGAGTCCACCAGGTCGAGAGCAACCAGTGTCCCCGGGTTTTTGAGCCGTTCCGCCGCAATCATGCAGAGGCCAAGGGTCCCGCACCCCACTTGGACCACGACATCTCCGAGGTGGATGTTGCCGCGCTCGACCGCGTGAATGGCACAGGCGAGGGGCTCGATAAGTGCGGCTTCCCGGACGCCGATGTTCTCGGGAACACGGTACACCCGGGCGTTGGCGGGGAAGATCATGTACTCGGCCATGCCCCCGGCAGCGCTCTGCTTGAAGCCGAACACCGTCGCCTGGATGCACAGCCAGTAGAGGCCGGTCCGGCAGTACCGGCACCCCATGCAGGGCACGATCTGCTCCGCCACCACGCGCTCCCCCACCGATACGCCGTGGCGCTCGGCGGCCCCCTGACCGAGTGCCACGACTTCCCCGGTGAACTCGTGTCCGGGGATCACCGGGGGTTCCACGTACGCCTTCCTGAAGGCATCCCCCCAGAAGAGCGCCGCTCCCAGGAAACACTTTGCGTCGCTGGCGCAGATGCCGCAGTGGTGCACCCGCACCAGTGCCTCACCCGGTCCCGGCGACGGCACGGGGACCTCCTCCAGTCGGTAGTCCCCGACTCCATGACACATCAGTGCGCGCATCGTCTTCGGGATCATACTCGGCCTCGTTGCGGTCTTCTTTCATCGCTGCCGTACCGGCACTACAGTACCTCAAGAGCGGCTCCCGTGCGAAGCGCGGGGCGTCCAGGCAGGACCCGCCGGGCCACTCTGCGGGTGTGCGGCACCCGCCTCCCGCCCGCGGCGGCCCGCAGGCAGCTTCGATTTCCGGGAGGAAGAACGATGAAGGTCTTTGTGGGGACCGACCTCGAGGGTGTGGCCGGCGTGGTCACGTTCTATGTGCAGACGACCCCGGGGAACCCCGGCTACGAACAGGCCCGCAAGCTCCTCACCTGGGAGATCAACGCCGCCGTCGAAGGGCTGATCGAGGCGGACGTCGAGGAAGTCATCGTCTGCGACGGCCATGGGCCGGGAGGGGTCAACTACGAACTTCTGCATCCATTCGCTAAGCTTCTCCACGGCAGGCCTTTAGCACCATATCCGGTGCGGGACGAAATCCTCCGCGAGTGTGACGTGTGCGTAATGATCGGGCAACACGCCATGGCCGGCGTGCCCCGCGCGAACATGAACCATACGCAGAGCAGCAGAGCCATCGACCGCTACACCCTGAATGGCAAACCCATCGGCGAAATCGCCCAGTTCGCCCTGTACCACGGTGACCTGGGGTTGCCCCTCATCTTCCTCAGCGGCGACGAGGAGGCTTGCCGGGAAGCCGAGGACCTGGTGCCGTCGATCACGACCACGGCGGTCAAGCGCAGCCTCAGCCGGAATTGCGCCCTGTCGCTTTCCCTGGACGAGTCCCACAGACTCATTCGGGCAGGCATCCTTACCGCCGTCGAACGCCATCGCTGTCATCCCGTCCTGCCCCTCGTGTGGCCTGGCCCCTACACCCTCGAGAAGCGTTTCTTCCACACGGACGATGCGGATGCGGCAGCCGCCCAGCGGGGTGCCGAACGCGTCGACGGTCAAACGGTGCGCTTCCGCGGCGAGAGCATCCGCGATATCATCTACCGCTGACGTGTCGTCCCATCGCGCCCCGCTCCAGCACAGCCTGCGCGACCGTTCCGCCAGCGTCCACTCCCATGCGGTGCATGCCAGGTGGGAACCGGCACGTTAGAATACACGGCTTACCAGACCCAGGACACCGGCAACGACTTCGAGTTCGCGGACCCAGTCCCCGTAGAGCACGACCGTATGCTCCCGCGAGATGGCCTCGACGAACCCGGGCAGGTCCTGGAATCGCAGCAGGGTGCTGGACTCGCAATGGGGCATCCCCTGGTGTCGGGTTGTCTCGACCACCTCGGCTCGGGCCAGAAGCAACGTCTGCCCGTCGAACCCGACCTCCACGACAGTGACGGGTTCACCAGGGGCCAGGTCCGCGTCCACACCGCAACCGCTGCCATCGCGGTGGATCTCGTACGTGCCCCCCCAGTCCCGCAGGGTTGAAACCCCGGATGGCGTCATCTCCGGGGATACGACGCCGACGAAGCCGCAGTGCGCGAGCCGTGCCAGGTTGGGACGCCAGGCATCGGGGACGTTCGGGCCTGGGGCGAGGGGGTCGCCAAAGTGGTCCGTGAGGGCGCCGACATAGGACACCGGGTACAGGTTCGACATCATGCAGGGGCGGTCGGTGACATGGCTGGCCAGGACCATGCTCGCCATGGCCGCGAAATCCCCGTCGCAGGCTGCAATGTAGCCTTCTTCACGGAGCAGGCACTGAGCCAGACAGGGGACGTCGCGGCCGCCCCGGATGATGAGGTCGCCGAAGCAGTTCACGCCGAAGCCCAGGGCGCCTTCTTCCTCCAGCACCCGGCGGATTCCGGTTGTGGTCCGAAGGGCCTCCAGAAGAGCCTCCTCCCTGAGCCCTGCGCCGACCGTGTAACGTCCCCTGCGCAGCTCCCAGAAACGCCACAGGTCTTCCGCCGGCACGGATGCACCCCGAGCACGGAAGTCCTCGATGTCCCGCACCCGGACATCCAGACCGAGGCCTTGGCGCAGCAGGGGCCCCACCGCGTGCGCGTTCCAGGGGAAGTTCTGTTTGCCGAAGACCACCAGGGAGGCATCCCGCAGCATCCGCTTCACCCCCAGGGCCCGCAGCAGAGCCGTCCCGTGGGCGTGATCTGCGACCAGGTGGACGTCCACCCCCACGGCCCGCAACATGTCGCGTGCCGACCAGCGCCAGAAGTCCGGCTCGTCGTGATCGATCAGACACCAGAAGACCACTGGCAGGGCGCGGTCGACGAGGGCCGCCGGGTGGCTGTTCCACACTTCCGTCGGATAGGCAGGGATGCTGACCGGCAGGATCGCGTCCACGGAATTGGGGAGCCCGAGCACCGTCTCGGTCCAATGGTCGGGGGAACGAACGGCCACCACTGGCAGCACCTCGGCGATGTCCGCGACGGTCTCGGCCAGCCGCACCACATCCAGCGTCGGTCTGCCGGCCCGCGCCTGGATGGGTTGAAGGACGACCCGAGGCCGCACCAGATGGGGGGCAGGTGTCCCGGCAAGATAACGGCTCACGTGACTCAGAGTTGCCATGGAATTCAGCTCCTCGAACAGCCTTCGCTCCACCCGTGGCACCCGTCCCCAAACCGACACCGGCCTCGGCGCCGGTGGAGCGAATATGGCGCCGCAGAAGGCCCCTGACAATGGGCCGGCGGCAAACCCGGGGGCTGAGTTGAGATCATCGGCCCAGGCGGAACGCAAGGCTGTTCCGAACCGGCCGGGGCCCGGCCGGCCCGTTGGAGGGAGGTCCTGTCGGAGACCGTGAGCTTGTCGAGCCGGCGTGACCGCCGCGCGGCGATCCCCGGGCCGGGAGCTGTTGCCGGACGGGGACCGCCTCCCCCCTTGGGTTTTCTTCAAACCCTGGACACGCCCCGACACTTCTCCCCCCAGGCGGGGCTCGGGAGTCGGCCCCGCCGCCGCCTTCGCCATGCTTCAGCGGCCTGGGAACCCTTGGGCCGGACTCAGGGCCTCGACCTCTCGATCCGGGGCCGTGTGCCCCCCAGACCCTGTTTTCCGGCCACGCGGGTCGAGCCGGATGTCCGGAAAACGGTCCCGGGTGCGTCCCTGGTGTGCGTCCGTCTTCCGGTCATCACAGGTACTGCGGCGTCCGGAAAACGGTGGATGACCGGCGTCGTGGTGGGGGCCTTGCCGCGGAGTCAGGTACCCCCGGCTGAGCCCTGACCCTTGCCCACACTTGACTGCATCACGCGCGGCGCGGGCCATCACGGGCGCGCTGCAGAGCTTCGGCGGCACGGAAGCCCACCTCCATGTCCGCGAGCCGGCGCAAGCCCGCGGGCGACGGTAACGGTTCCGGGTTCGCCGTCGCACTTGCGCCCGAGGTACCCGCCGAGCTTGCCGATGGCGCGGACCGCCGTCTGCAACTCAGGGGCTTGGTCCGGCGGGCCCTTACGGGTCGTGAGGGCCCAAAGGACTTTCCATTCGGACTCGCTGAGAAACAGAGTGCAGGACGCATGCGGCGTCTCGCGGGCCTGCTCGAAAGTCGCCGTCGGCACGGTGGTCAGCAGCATCCACTCCAGGGGCGTGACTCCAGCCACGCAACCGCCCTCGCGGGCATGCACGGCCCGCACGGACACGGGTGGCAGCCCACTGGCCTTCGGCGGCTCCGGCACGACGGGCGCGAAACGAATTCCCACTTTCGCATCGCGCGCCGGCCGCGAGCCGCGTCGGGGTACCCGTACGTCAATGGTGCCGGCCAGGGGTGGCGCTCCGTGCGCCTGCAAGCGCACGATATCAGAGAGGTGCAAGTCCTCTCCATACCAGCATACC
>JAFGRS010000261.1 GCA_016935045.1 Lentisphaeria bacterium
GGAGGGCGAGGCTCCGCCGAGCCGCGTCCCCCTGGAGGGCGAGGCTCCGCCGAGCCGTTTCTCGGTTCCTTCCCCCGTTGACTGGTGGGATACCGGCAGCGGTTGTCCATCGGCTCTCACGTCGCGAGAATGGGCAGCGCAGCGGTCCAGGCCCATCGGGGCGGGGCCGGAGCCTGTGGGCAACTGCGTGCAGAGAGGTTACGGCAGCCCGACCTCCGGCGGGTGTCCCCTGGAACCCGACCCGTGGATTGGGAGCATGCGGGAAATCGGTCTATACTACCTGCGGTTCGGTGGCCGGAACGTGGGAGGGCTGTGGGCGGGGGGGTGCACCGGTGTACGGTTGTCGTTATGCGGACGTCGCAGAGCTACGGAGAGTCCTACCGATGAAGCGCAGCAGGCCCAACATTCTCTTCATCCTGGCCGACGACTTGGGTTGGAATGACCTGAGTGTCGAGGGCAGCGCCTACTACGAAAGCCCGAACATCGACCGCATCGCCAACGAGGGAATGCGGTTCACCCAGGGCTACGCGGCCTGCCAGGTGTGCAGCCCTTCCCGGGCCAGCATCCTGACCGGACGCTGCACCCCCCGGCACGGCATCACGGACTGGATCGGCGCGCCCTGCGGCGAGGCCTGGCGCCGGCTGGAACGGTTCAACAGACTGCTGCCCGCCGACTACGAGCACGCCCTGCGCCCCGACGAGGTGACCCTGGCCCACGCCCTGGGCGCCGCGGGATACCGGACCTTCTTCGCGGGGAAGTGGCACCTGGGCGGCGAGGGCTCGTATCCCGAGGATCGGGGGTTCGACATCAACCTCGGCGGCTTTTCGGCCGGCAGCCCCCCGGGAGGCTATTTTGCCCCCTACAAGAACCCGAAACTGCCGGACGGCCCGCCGGGGGAGTCGCTGCCCATCCGCCTCGGTCGGGAGACCGCCCGTTTCATCGAGGGTCAGGGGCGTGACCCCTTTCTGGCCTACCTCTCCTTCTATTCCGTCCACGGCCCCATCCAGACCAGCCGCGACCGCTGGGAGAGATTCCGGCAGAAGGCCCGCAGCGCTCCCCAACCCGAACGACGCTTCCTCTTCGACCGCAATCTCCCCGTGCGCCAGGTCCAGGACTGCCCGATCTATGCCGGTATGATCCAGGCGATGGATGACGCCGTCGGCATCGTGCTGGATGCCCTCGAACGTACCGGTCAGGCCGACAACACCATCGTGTGCTTCACCTCGGACAATGGCGGCGTCTCGTCGGGGGATTCCTTCTCGACGGCCTGCCTGCCCCTGCGCGGCGGCAAGGGACGCCAGTGGGAAGGAGGCATCCGGGAACCGTTCCACATCCGGGCCCCGGGGACGACCCGCCCCGGCTCGCTGTGTGACGTGCCGGTGTCGCACATCGACGTCTACCCCACGCTGCTGGCCCTCGCGGGAGTACCCATGCCTGCCGGTCCCCTCGTGGACGGGAGGAGCCTGGTCCCCCTCCTGCGGGGCGAGGGCGACGAAGCCATTGAGACACGGGACCTCTTCTGGCACTACCCGCACTACGGGAACCAGGGCGGCGAACCCGGGGCGATGATGCGGAGCGGTCCCTGGAAGCTGATCCACTACTACGAGGACGGACGCGACGAACTGTATGACCTCACCGCCGATCCGGGAGAACAGCACAACCTCGCCGCCGCGGACCCCGGCAGGATCGCCGACATGCGGCAGCGTCTGGATGCCTGGCTCGCGGAGACCGGGGCACGCATCCCCATCCCCGACCCGGAACACGACGCGGCCAGGGAGCGGCAGCGCCTGCGGGACCTCGAGACCCAGCTCATGGCCCGTCTCGAGACCCAGCACGCCCAGTACCTTGATCCCGCCTGGCAGCCCAACGCGGATTGGTGGGGCAGCCAGATCACCGTCGACTGAGCAACCAGGTCTCACCCTGTGGATCGCAGGGCGCGCGCAAGGGGAACGCCCCGAGGAGATGCGCCCCGAGCCCGCCGTCCTCGGCGGTAGGCCGAACCAACGCAGGGACGGCGGAGGACGACCGACGCTGGCGGGAACGCCGTAGGAATGGGCGTTCGCCTTGCGCGTACCGGTGAGTTCTGGAACACGCCCCGATGGAATCTCTGCAGGAAAAAGTCGCCCGGGTGGTCCGCGAAGAAGTGGCCGTCGTGCCCTACGATCCCCGCTGGCCTCGCCTTTTCGAGGAAGAGAAGCGGCATCTCCTGTCGTGCCTCCCCGCCGACCTGGTGCGCAGGGTCGAGCATTTCGGCAGCACGGCGGTTCCCGGTCTGGCGGCGAAGCCCATCGTGGACATCCTGGTCGAGGTGACATCTCTCGAAGCGACCCGGGTGCGGATCGCGCCCATCCTCGAAGCCCAGGGCTACGATTCCTTCTGGCGCCCCACCTGGGGCGACGACGGTGCGCCCTTCTACGCCTGGTTCATCAAGCGGGGACCCGATGGCAGGCGCACCCATCACATCCACATGGTGGAGGCGGAGTTCGAGCACTGGGACCGACTGCTCTTCCGGGATTACCTCATCGAACACCCGGAGTTGGCTCGGGAGTACGGCCGGCTCAAGCTCAGGCTCTCCGCCGAGTTCCGCAAGGACCGCATCGCCTATACCCACGCCAAGGACGACTTCATCCGACGGGTCACCGAAGCCGCCCAATGCCACTACCGGGATCCCTGGCCGCAGACGTCCTTAGGGTCCGCACGGAAATAACTTCACATTTTGGCGAGAGCGCCGCATGGTCATCCGCAAGGCACGAGGAGGGCGCATACCCCAAGGTA
>JAFGRS010000262.1 GCA_016935045.1 Lentisphaeria bacterium
CCGCGAATGCCCGCGCGGCCGCGAGCGTTCCATCCCCCTGGAGCGCGAGCGTACCGCGAGCATCCCTACGTTGACTGAGGCCTTACCGGCGGCGTTGGGATCTGCCTTGACAAGCCCCTCCGGCGGCGCATATTGCCTGATCCGGGTGGCCGGGCTCAGGCCGCCCACTCTACCGGGGAGCATTGCCGGTACCATGCCGCCACTGGAAACACCGCTCGGTCTGTCGCTGCTGATGTGCGACACGATCATCGAGGACAAGCACACCGGGAAGAAGACCCTGGTGGGCCTCTTCGACCGCGTGCATGCCCGGCGTTTCCCCTGCATACACCCCTTCATGTGCGTGTATGTCTCCCTGACCGGGGCCCGCGGACGCTTCTCCTGCGAAGTCCTCTGTCGGCACCAGGACAACCACACCGTCGCCTTCTCCGCCAAGGGTCAGGTGGAGTTGCGCGACCCGCGCCAGGTGGTGGACCTGGTGTTCCGCCTGGGCGGGGTGACGTTCGCGAAGCCCGAGATGTACTGGCTGAACTTCGTCGTGGACGATGTTCCCATTATGATGCGCCCCCTCTTCGTTGTGGAAGGTGGGAACACCGGCAAAGGCGCCGGTCCCCAGGACGCCGCTCCGGAGGGCGGCGCCAAGCAACCCTAGGACAGCAGGGGGTCCATGGCCCTTTACCGGTTCAAAGTCAGCGACAGCGCCGGTAAGACCAGCGAACTGCTCATCGAGGGCGACAGCCAGACGGACGCGACCCGGCGCGTGCAGCGTCGCGGGCTGCTGCCCCTGCAGTACCTGGGGGAGGGTGGCTCGGCGGCGGCAGCGCGCGGCGGGGGCCTGTTCTGGCGGCGCTTTGACGTGGTGGATTTCACCGATCGTCTGGTGCCGTTGCTGGAGGCGGAGATTCCCATCGAGCGGGCCCTGGGGATCGTGGGCGAGGGTCAGGACGATGCGTTCTCGACGCAGCTTGTCGCCGATCTGCGTCGAGGCCTGCACGAAGGTCGGCGGTTTTCGGATCTGATCCGGGACCGTGGGCGGCTGTTTCCGCGGGTGTATGCCAGCGTGGTGCAGGCCGGCGAGGAGGCGGGAGCGCTGCCCCAGGTGATGGGGGAGCTGCGGCGGTTCCTCAACGACAGCCGTGAGCAGCGCGCCTTCGTGCTGACCTCGTCCATCTATCCCCTCTTCATTGTCTTCGCGGGCACCGTCATGCTCGGCATCGTCCTGGGCGTGATCGTGCCCCGCTTTGCCCGGGTGCTGGCGGTGACCGAGGCGGCCACCTCCACCCCCACGCGCATCCTGCTGGGCCTCTCCGACATGGCGCACTCCTACTGGTGGGTGGTCCCCCTGCTTCTCGTGGGCGCGGTCCTGCTGCTGCTGCAGCTGCGGCGGGAGAACAGCCGCCTGCGCCAGGCCTTCGATACCTGGATCCTGCGGGTGCCGGTGGCCGGCAGACTGGTCATCTGCGGCAACCTCGCCCGCCTGGCCCGTACCATGTCGATCCTGATGCGCAGCGGAGTCCACCTCCTGGATACCGTCGCCATTGCCAGCCGCGTGGTCCAGAACCACACCCTGGCACAATCCATCTCGGGAGTGTCCGCGGAACTGCGCCAGGGACAGAAGCTCAGTGATGCTCTGGGGCAGAGCCGCCTGGTGCCACCCCTGATGCTGCGCATGATGTCGGTGGGCGAGGAGACGGGGGCGGTGGACCGCATGCTCGAACGGGTGGCGGAACGATACGAAGCCGACATGAAACGTCTCATCAAACGGCTCCTGAGCGTGTTCGAGCCCGTGGTCATCATCCTGCTGGGCCTCTTCGTGGGCTCGATCGTGATGCTGATGTTCCTGGCCATCATGGATATGCAAAGCGTGTTCTAGGCCCCTCCCGGCATCCCGTCCGGGGGTATGGCGGAAGACAAGGAAACCGAGACGATGAAACGGCAACCGTATTCCAGGCGCCTCCGGCGGCACTATTTCTCCCTGATGGAGATTATGATCGTGATCGTCATCATCGGCATGATCGCGGGCCTGGTGGGGCCGGCGCTGATGAACAAGCTCACCAAGGCGAAGATCACCACCGCGAAGGCCCAGATCGAGATCCTCGAAAACGCCTGCAAGGACTATCACCTGGACCTCTCCGAATACCCCCGTTCCCTGGACGACCTCATCGCCAACTCCGGCAACGCCAAGTGGGACGGACCCTACCTGGACCCCCCCAAGATCCCCGTCGACCCCTGGGGCGAACCGTTCCACTACGAGAATCCCGGCCGCAATGGCGCCATTGACATCTACAGCTACGGCTCAGACCGTGCCTCCGGAGGGGAAGGACGGAATGCGGATATCTGCAGTTGGGAGTGACGCCGCCGTGCGCCCCCCCCCTCTCGCCAGTCTCAGACGCCCTGATCCGGCGGAAAAAGGGAGGAACCCAGCGCGTACGCGGGGGAATGGAGCCGGCGGCCTGCCTGTGCGGTACACGCAGACAGGTCTCCGCCGTACCCGGTGCACCTGTGTGACGGCCGGGAACCTGTCTGCCGTCGCGCGGCGCCAGGCAGGCGGCCGACTCCACCGACCCGTCCGGGTTCATCCCAGGTTCCACTGGACGAGATGCCGGGGAAGGCCCTCTGGCTCTGCGGCAGGCCGGTTCACCCTGCTGGAGGTCCTCATTGTCCTGGCCGTGCTCCTTCTGGTCATGGCTCTGGTTCTGCCCCGGGTCGGGCGCCTGCCCGGACGCCTGCGCCGGGAGCGTGCGGTGACGGCCGTGCGCCTGGCGTTGGGTGAGGCGGCCCTGCGGGCCCGGGCCCAGGGGCGTCCCGTGGCGTTGGTCCTGGTCGCAAACGACGAGGGCAGCCGTTTCCTGGTCCGCGCGGGCGAGGAAGATGCGCAGGCCCGCATCGTGGTCCGCGAGTTCACCCTCGCCCTGCCGGCTGCGGGAGAGGGTCAGGGAGAGGAGGGCAGACCCTCTTCGATGCATCTGTTGCCGCAGACGGAGTTCGAGCTGCCGGAGGAGATGCGGTGGGACCCCGACAGCCTCGCGGACGGCACGGAAATGGGAGAGGAGGGCCCCGTCTACGTCTTCCACGTCGACGGCGGCGCCGGCGGACCCGAACTGCTGTTTGCCGTGGGCAAGACCTGGTTCCGGCTCTCCGTCGACCCGCTGACCGCCCGGGCCGATGTGCGGGAAATCCCGGAGTGAACCGCCGTTGGGCCGCGTCCCCCATACCCCGTACGCCGCACGCCCGCTGTACGCCGCACGGCCCCCGGGCGGTTCTCGGCCGTTACCGGGTCAGGCTCAGGCCGAAGGCCTTGGCGTTGAGGGCGAGCAGCGTCGCGGTGCCATCCACGTAGGTCTCGACCGTCATCGCCATCTTGATGCTCTTGGCCGCAAGATCGTTGGGGTCCGCCGCGAACTTGAGGCTGGCCGACGTCCCATCCGCACTGCCCGTGAGAAGGAATGCATAGGTATTTCCATTGCAGAGCGTCAGCACGGCATTCCCGGACACGCGGCTGGCGTTCTGGAGCAGGTCGAGGGCGACGGTGTACGTCCCGTCCATGCCTGCGGGGCACGGCAGCGCAGGGCTGGCGGTGTAGGCATCCTTCTGCTTCCCTATGGCGATCTTGACCACGGCAGGCCCCGCGAGCGTGGCGGCGCCGGGGTCGAGGGTCCAGGTGATCTTCAGAGACGCCGAGACCTTGGCCTTGGGGTCGCCGGGCAGGCCGTCCAGACGTCCCTTCGCCTGCAGGGCCAGGGTCACGGCGCCCTTGCCGGAGACCTTACCCTTGACAAGGAGGGGGATCTCGATGCCGGCAGCGGGAGTCTGGGGATCGGGAACGTTCAGCGTGCCGTCGCCCGTCACCTTGCCCTTGGGATCCTGCTGCAGGTCCAGTCGGAGCACGTGATCGGTCTTGAGTTCCGTTTCGTACTGGCCGCTGAAGTCCCAGATCCCGAGGCCCGTCTGCACGTCGGCGGGGCCGACGGTCAGCAGGAAGCTGCCCTGCGGGTCCACGGGATGGGCTTCGGCAAAGGTGGCCGTCACGGTGATGTCCCCGGCCACGTTCTCGTCCTGACGCGGATTCTCGGTACTTCCATCGCTCCACTGATCGAAACGGTAGCCCACTGCCGGAACGGCGGTGACGGCTGAGGTCGAGGCCCCGGGACCGACCAACTGGACCAGGTCCCCCTCGAGCGTCCCCCCGGGCCCCGCCTGGAAGGTGACCGTGAAGCCGATGCCCTCGCCCTGCAGGAGCACGGTGTACGGGTCCTTCCCCGGCACGTTGTTCGGGATGGAGAGGGTGGCCTGGCGGGTCCCCAGACCCGTCGGCGCGAAACGCACCGTGAAGGACGTGGGACCCTTGCCGGGGAGCACCGGCGAAAGCGGCTGCGCCGGCACGCTGAAATCGCCCGCCTGGGGCCCTTCGACCGCCACCGGCGGCTCTCCGGTCAGGACCAGATCCAGGCTCCCCGGGTTCAGGATCTGGAAGGTGTGGTCCAGGTCGGTGCCGATATCCACGCCGCCGAAGTCGGTGCCCTCGGCTGCCGACGGCGTGGTGTCGCCGTTGGCGATGGGGGTGCCTTGCCACTGCACCAGCATGCCGGGCAGCGGCAGATTGTATTCCGCCTCGGTCAGGGGGCCGGGATGGAAGCCCATGGCGAAGGCACGGGCCCGCAGGGTGGTGTCAGCGCCGAGTGCCAGGGGACCGGCGTAAAGCACCGAGCCGTTGTCGGCGTCGGGGATGGGTTCGGCCCCGTTCGTGGTGTACCAGATCTGTGCCTCCGGGGTGGCGCAGGCCAGGGCGACGGCCAGGGGAGAGGGTGCGATGAGAGTACCCGCCGGCGGATCGAAGGTGACGCCGGCCGCAACCGGGTCGGCGGCGGTGGGGTCGCACTGCCAGCGGTACTCGTCGCCGTTGGGGAGTCCGTCCCCGTCGTAGTCATCCCCTGCCAGAACATCCAGGGGAGCCGCAATCGCGTCGAGCGGATCGTCGTCGACAATGCGCATCTCCCAACTGTCCGGGAGATCGTCGCCGTCATGCGCGAGGACGGTCAGGAGCAGGGCGGCCACCGCTTCCTGGCCCAGGGAATCCCGCACGGCGACAGGCACCCAGTAGTCGCCGGGGGCGGCAGGGGTGCCCTCGACCAGGCCCGCCTCCGTCACTTCGAGACCGGCAGGCATGGCGGCGGGGGTCAAGACCAGATCCGGGGCGCCGGCCATGGGCGAGACGCCGCTGCGCTCCCAACGGAGCCAGTTTCTGCCGTCGCCCGACGACAGGCCGATGACGCCCCCCGCCACGGTCTCGGGGCCGTACATCATGCGAATGGTCCCGTCAGAACCGAGGCGCACCGCCACATTGGCCCGGATCGCTCCCGGCCACCCCCCGCCAGCGTACCAGCGGATCACGACGGCTTCGGCGGCGGATTCGACGAAGATGTCGGCGTCGGGTAGATAGGTACTCGTCGACAGCGAGGTCCAGAGGACCGCGATCGTGGGCGCCTCGTAGAACACATCCTCGCCTTCCTCCGGCTCGGCGGGCCCGGTGTCCTCGAAGACGATGCGGGCGCAGCTGTCCACGTAGCAGCGCGTGTAGGTGCGCCCATAGAAGGAAAAGGCAAAAGGCAGGTCCAGGGCCCAGGTATCCCAGCCCCCGTGCCAGTTCTGGGCAACGCCGCCCGCCGTGAAGCTGTTCGGCTCCTCGCCGGGGCCGTAGGCGGGCAGACCGCCTGCCCAGCGATAGGGAGGAACACCGCCCTCCGCGGCCAGGGGCAGGGAACACGGCTCCCCGGCGAAGATCGCCTCCGGGAACTGCCCGGGTGGCACGCGGATCGGGTCGTCGAGGTCCGTCGGGTCCGTACCGGTGTCCAGCTCCGCGCCGTCCTTGACGCCGTCGCCGTCCGTATCCGCCTCGAACGGGTTTGTGCCTTCTTCCCATTCCTCCTCATTCCAGAGGCCGTCCTCGTCGTCGTCTTCCCCCCTCTCGACTCCGCCGCCGCCGGGAAGGTAGATCAGGTCCCACCAGTCTCCCATATCGTTGCCGTTGTCGTCGAGGCCGACGCGGAGCGTGTTGGCCAGTCGGCAGACGGCCGTGTCGCCGGTATCCGCCTGGCCGAAGAGGACTTCGACGCGGTATTCCCATTCCTCGTCCGGGGCCGGGGTGCCGGGCATCTGGTAGTGCCAGGGCGTGTCCTCGTCGAAGTCGGCCGGCGCCAGGGTCGCCACGAGTTCCTCCGCGCCGGCCTTCTCGCCGAGGACGAACACCCGCCGGTACACTCGGAATTCCCGGATGAACTCCCGGAAGAGCATATCGGCATCGGGCACGGCCTGGCAGAAGCGGTGCTCGTGGGTCCCCCACCACAGGGGCAGGGGGTCACCGGTTCCGACCAGGTAGTTGGGGCCGTCCTCGTAGCAGCGTCGCGAGAACAGCGGCAGGCGTTCGAGGTAGTGGCAGCAGGCGGCATAGAGCCGGGCTCGGGTGTTCAGATCGGGGAAGACTCCGTTCAGGGTGGTGTCCGGGATGTGGCGCCAATCCGGTTCCTCGCTTCCGTCATCCCTGGCCGTCCAGGTCGCGGGCAGGTTGGCGCGTGTGAGGGGCTCGTCGAAGAGCTTGCCGATCTGGACGCTGATGGGATCGTATCCCTCCACGGAGACCGTCACCGGACCGTCGAGGGAAGCGACGACATCCCCGATCCAGCCGCGGACGTCCGCGAGCACCCGCCGGTCGCGGTTGCCGGCCCGGGCATACTCCTCCCCGGCAATCCCCGCCGGGGCCCACTCGTCGACCAACGTGTCCAGGGCCTGGATGGCTGTGCTCAGGCCATCGCGGATGCTGCCCTTGGCCGCCTCGAACCGGCCTTGCTTGCCCTCGCGGACAGTGAAGAAGTCCGGATGTGCGTCCCAGCAGGCCTGGGTGAGGACCCAGGCCGGGTCGGTCACTTCCTCGTAGCTGACGTCGAGGTCGTAGCCGCCCAGGAAGAGCAGACCGCCCTTGGCGAGCTGGAGGCCCGCCTGCAGGAGCCTGGCGTCGACGGCCCCGGGGTTGCGTTCCAACCCGGCTGTCCCGGACCACAGCGGGAACATGTCGGGCGTGGTAACGCGTTCCCATTCGGGGCCGGCGGCGGCGGCGGTGCCGCACAGATCGATCGCCTCGCCGATGCGAGGCAGAACGTCGGCGATGGCCGTGTCCAGGACCGTGGAGACGGGGGCCGCGCCGGCAGGGATCAGGTCGTCGTCCCACTCGCCGTTGCCATTGGTGTCCGTGAAGGGCTCCGCCTCAGGCTCGATGCGGCCGTCCTCGTCGGTGTCCCGGAAGTACTCGCAGGACCAGTAGCCGCTGCCGTTTTCGTCGGTGTAGGGTTCCCCTTCATCCCAGCGCCCGTTGCCGTTGGTATCCGTGTAGGGCTCGTGGTCCCACACCCCGTTGGCGGCCCAGGCCGCATGATGGATGGACTCCCAACTCTGTACCCGTTCCGGGCCGACGCGGTGCATCTCGCCGTTGTCGTTGTATGCCTCGCCGGGGTCCCGACGCAGGTTGCCGTCGGCGTCGTCGAACCACTCGAAGCTCCAGGCCCCGTCGCCGTTGGCGTCGTAGTAGTCCTCACCCTCGTCGCACCAGCCGTTGCCGTCGGCGTCGTCGAAGGGCTCGGTGTCCCACAGGCCGTTGCCGTCCCAGTCCTCTTCCCAATCCTCGTGCAGCAGCCACTGGATCGTGACATGATAGGACCAGCCCGAGTCGCCCCAACCCTCCCCCTCGTCCCGATGCCCGTCGCCGTCCGCATCGGTGAACGGCTCGGCTTCCAGGGCGGTCACCGACGGGCGGGTGAAGACCGAATGCCCGTAGTGGACGTTCCAGGAGGCAAGGAGGGCCTCCAGGCCGCCGGTCGGCCTCTCGAAGAGGTCCGCCAGGAGCGTCACGGCCCGCATCAGCGCCGCATCGGGATCCGTCGGGTCGGCAGCCAGGGCCGTGCCGTAGGCCTCGTGGGCCGCGGCCAGGTCCCGGTCCCGCAGGGCCTGGTCCCCCACGGCCACCTGGCCCCGAGCCGCCACCGCGAAGGCCGCTGCACAGACTGCCACCACCCACGACGCGCGTGCCATCCTGACGCCCATGATCTGTTCCTCCTGGATCTCTCCTCGCCGTCCGTGCCTCCGCCGGGGCAGGGCCCGGGCGCAATCCGCATGCCTTTCGGCAAAGGTTCTTCTCCCGGCCCTGCGGCAGTCTTCGGCCGCCGGCCGGTACCGGGAACTCGATCCATCCGTACGGGGCGCGGCCCTCCGCGCACCATCCCGGAAGGGGATCGGCCGTCGGGGGCG
>JAFGRS010000028.1 GCA_016935045.1 Lentisphaeria bacterium
GAGTCCGCCGCCGAGAGGGCGGGGCCCGGGATCATCGCCTCACTGCCGCGAGGGCAGTGGCGGCGGAGACCCGGGCGCCGAAGGTCTGGCGGTTGTTCCTTCCGGACCGCCCGCGTCCTCGCGGGCACAGATTCGGGAATATAGATTCTCCTGAGGCAATCCGTACCCTGGACACGACCACCATGAGACGCCCGAACATCCTGATCCTGCACACGGACCAACAGCGCTGGGATGCCCTTGGCGCCAACGGGAACACCCACATCCGAACCCCCAACCTGGACCGCCTCGCCGCCGCCGGCTGCAACTTCCGGTCTCACTTCGTGCAGAATCCGGTGTGCATGCCCAGCCGCATCAGCATGATGACCGGCCAGTACCCGTCCGCCCTGGGACTGCAGCACATGGCCGTGCCGGTCCCCGAAGACACCCTGACCGTGCAGCGCATCTTCGGGCGCTACGGCTACCGCACAGCCCTGATCGGCAAACTGCACTACCTGCCCCACGCCTGCAGGGACCACCGGGAACTCCACCCCGCCTACGGCTTCGACCACCTCGAACTCTCCGACGAACCTGGTTGCTATGAAGATGCGTACTTCCATTGGGTAAAGTACACCGCCCCTGATCAGGTCGGCCTCATCAGCCCGGGACTGCCTCCGGCGACGGAGAGGTGGTACCAGGCCGTCGGCTTCCGTGACCGGGTATCCCACCCCGCCGAACGCTTCCCGAAGCGGGCCCTGGAGTTCCGGGCCCGGGAGGATCTGACGCACTCGGCCTTCGTTGGCCGGCAGACGGTCGAGTATATCCGCCGGCACGCCCACGAACCGTTCCTGTGCTTTGCCGGCTTCTACTCCCCTCACAGCCCATTCGTGGCGCCGCGTCGCTACCTCGATCTCTACTCGCCCGAAGAACTGCCCGTGCCCAACTTCCCGGAACCCGTCAACGCCAGGCGCGGAGCGGAGCACTTCCCGGACGCGGAGATCCGTTCCTGCACGCAGGGCTACTACGCCATGATCAGCGAGGTGGACCGCTACGTCGGCGATATCCTCGATGCCCTGACAGCCTGCGGCATCGCCGACGACACCATCGTCGTCTTCACCTCCGACCACGGCGAATGGCTGGGGGAACACCTGCGCTACGGCAAAGGCTACCCCGCGCCGGATTGCATCAGCCGGGTCCCCCTCATCCTCTACGATCCCCGCAACCCGTCCTCCCACGGCCGGACCCGCACGGACATCGTCGAGTCCATCGACATCCTGCCCACGCTGCTGGCCGGCGCCGCGATCGCGTGCCCCGCCCACCTGCAGGGCCGCGACCTCCTGGCGCCGTCCGGAGACGCCCGGCCGGAGACCGAACAGATCGCCATCACGGAGATGACGGGCTGGAAGGCAGCCCGGGTGCCTGGATTCCGCTACATCATGCGGGCCAACGGCGAAGAACTGCTCTTCGATCTCGATCGGGACCCGGGCGAGTACCGGAACATGGCCGCGGACCCCGCCTACGCCGTAACCCTGAGCGACCTGCGGGCGCGCCTGCTCCGGCGCCTGCTGGCGGCCGAACGCCCCAAACCGCTGGTGTGGGCCTACTAACGGCAGCAGAAACAGGGCGTGGAGTTCCCCCGGAGCCAGCGATGCCCGGACCGGGCCCCGGACGGGGGCGCGGTGACCGGAAAACACGGGCGCACACCGACCCGGAGCCCACGATGCCCGGACCGGGCCCCGGACGGGTTCGCGGTACTTGCTCTGCCTGGGCACGCTCGGAAACCGAAAGGAGGCGGAACCATGGATACGGTTGACAGACCCAAGGGCTCGCGGGGACAGCGCGTGGCGGTGCGCTTCTTCGCGCTCTGCCTGGCCGTGACGATCTTCTGGCTGCTGGGCTTCGTGATCTCTGACATCGGGGCCATCCGCGGACCCGACCTGGCGGGAATCCAGGGCCGCTTCGTGGATGCATCCCTGGCGGCGGAGCAGCAGACCGTCGAACAGGGGCTGGAAGCTGTCCGGCAGGAGATTCAGGACCAGACGAAGCGCAGGGACCTCCGGTCGAGCGGCACGACGGATCTGCAGAAGACCCTGGATCAGCTCCTGGAGATCCAGCGCCTGAGCCTGGAGCGGGACATCCGTATCGAGGAGTCGCAGGCCCGCGCCTTTGCCGACAGCCTGCAGCTCTTCCTCGAGACGCAGCGCGAGATCGGGAGGCTCAACGAACGCCTGTCGCAGCTCAACGAGGAGCTTCTCGGCCTCGAGAAACGCGCCAGGGAACTGCGGGCGGAAATCACTCGTCAACAGGTCCCGGCCCGGCAGGAATACGACCGCCTGCGGCAACGCAACGAGCTGCGGAAAGCGATCCTCAAGCTGGCAGTCCTGATCCCTTTGCTGGCCGTGGGGACACTGCTGTTTCTGAAGGCCAGAAGGAGCTCCTGGATGCCCCTGGTGCTGGCCTTCACGGGCGCCGTGGCGGTGCAGGTCATCCTGGTCATGCATACTCACTTCCCGAAGCGTCTGTTCCGCTACGTTCTGGTGATCGCCGCGATCCTGGCCCTGGTACGCATCCTGGTTGCCTTCCTCCGGGCCATGCGCGCGCCTCGGGCGGCGGCCCTGGCCAGGCAATACCACGAAGCCTACGAGCGCTTCCTCTGCCCGGTGTGCGAATACCCGATCCGCCGAGGACCCCTGCGCTTTGCCTTCTGGACCCGGAGAACAGCCAGAAAGCTGGTTCCGGCGGCAGAGGCGGAGGGAGCCGAGGAACCCTACACCTGCCCGGCATGCGGGACCCGGCTGTTCGAGACCTGCGGCAGCTGCGGAGGGGTCCGACACAGCCTGCTGCCGGCGTGCATGCACTGCGGGGCCATTACGGAACCCCATCCCCTGGAGGGCTAGGCTCCGCCGAGCCGAGAGTGCCCGCGAGGCCGCGGGCGCTCCAGTCCCCTGGAGGGCGA
>JAFGRS010000263.1 GCA_016935045.1 Lentisphaeria bacterium
CGCGTCCGCGACGCAGGCAGGTGTACCGCACAGGCAGACCGCCGACTCCATCCCGTGCCCTGAGCCTGACGCCATGGCGCTGGAGCCGGTCACCCGCGTACAGCGTCGCATCCAAATATCGTAGAAGGTCCGGCGCGAAACTCCAAGCGCGACCATCTGCATTTCCTCAACATCGCTGAGGCGTCCTTGCGCGAGACGCAGCAATTCCTGCTCTTGGCCGGCGGTCTGGGCTACATCTCCGAAGACCAGTACCGGGCCATGAAGCAACGGGTCGATGCGGTCTTCTCACCGCTGTACGGCCTTCAGAAAGCCGTCACCAAGGAGGCGGGCATTCCGGCGGCTTTCATCGCCCTGATCGCATCCACGCCGGCCATCACGTTGGGGAAGTGCTTGACGTCTCTGGCTTGAAAAGATCCATTGTCCACGGTCCATTGTCCCCAGTTGCGCGTAGCGCCAGGTTCTGGGAGGGCGCCCTGACTGCAAAGACCGCCGGCAGCGGCACGGCCGCCTGCGCCGGGCAGTGCCCGGGTCCTGGCCGGCCGCGACAGGCGGCGGAACATGGGAAATGTGGACCATGCGATACGTCTCCGAATGGCTGAACCGTTCCTTCGCCTGCAGCGAATGCGGCCGGACCCATCGCGTCCAGGTCGAAGAGGTGTACTACGGAGCGGAAGCCCCGCGCTGGCTGGCGGAGGCCCTCCGCCGACGCTTCGGCGCCGCGCGGTCGGTCGCCGTCGTGGCGGACGGGAGGACCCGGGAAGCGGCCGGCCGGGAGGTCGTCACCGCCCTGCGGCACGACGGCCTGAACGTCCGCGAGGTCCCGGTGCCCGATCCGCTGCCAGACCACGACCCGGTGTGCGACGCGCAGACCCAGGCCCACGTGCTGCGAGAGTCGGGCTCTGCCGACCTCCTGGTTGCCGTGGGCGCCGGAGTGGTCAGTGACCTGGTGAAATGGGCTGCCTGGGAGAGCGGCAGGCCCTATGTCTGCGTGCCCACGGCGGCGAGCATGAACGGGTATGTCTCCGCCAATGTGGCCCCCTCGGTCGATGGCGTCAAGAGCCTGATCACCGCGCGGGAGCCGGTCCTGCTGGCGGCCTCGCCCGGCGTGCTGAGGGATGCCCCTCCGCGCTTGACGGCCTCCGGCCTCGGGGATCTGGTCGCCAAGCCTGTCAGCACCGCCGATTGGCACCTCGGCCGGGTGCTCTTCGACGACTTCTTCTGCCCGCTCTGCGCGGGAATGGCCTCCCGCATCGAACCCGTCTACAGCCAGAACCCCGAAGCCGTGGCCGCACGCTCGGCGGAGGGCATGGAGGCCCTTTTCGCGGCACTTCTCCTCACCGGCTTCAGCATGAGCATGGCAGGCACATCCTCGCCCGCCTCCGGCGGCGAACACCTCATCAGCCATGCCCTCGACATGATGGCTGCACGGGATGCGGCGCCACACGATCTGCATGGACGCCAGGTCGGCGTGGCGACGATCTTCTGCGCCGCCCTCTACGCCGAGATCCTCGAACTGGACAGCCCTGCTCCCGAACTCGCGGCGCCGCCCGACCTCGGCTTCTGGCAGCGGCTCGCCCCCGCCATCGCCGCAAAGGCCGCGGCGCAGCGGGAACGGGAGGAGGATGCCGTGCGGCGACTGCGGGAGAGACGTTCCCTCTGGCCGGACCTCGTGGCGGAACTGCGGCAGGGGCTGCCCTCTCCCGCCGCGGTGCGCGACATCCTGCGGCGCGGCGGCGCGGCGTACCGGTTGGCGGACATCGGCGTCACCCGCGAGCGTTTCCTGCAAGCCGTGGTTCACGGCCAGGAGATCCGGGAACGATTCACCGTCCTGGGACTGGCGCGCTGCCTGGGCCTGCTCCCCGGCCGTGCGCCCGATCTCGTGGATCGCTGGCTGTTGGGCTGATGCCCGGGGGGTACGCTGCCGAACCCCGCCCCCGCGGCTCGCGAACGGGACAGGACAGGCCCGTGCGTCCGCCGGGCCTGCGCTGCCCGTCGGCAAGCTGTGATCAGGGAGTCGAGGGGGCGGGCGCGCCTCCTCCTCGCGGGGGACCAGGGGGGGCGGAGCCACCCAGAGGGATTGCTGCCATTCGGGTCCGACATTCGGGTCGGACCTGCGGAGTTCCCTCTGCCTCAAGGCGATAGCCACGCGGGTAGGGTGTTGTGGGAGCTTACAGTGTCGTTTTCCGGCCCGTTTCTATCCTTGCAGTTGGCAGTTGGGTCAGAGAGCATGGTCGTGGCTTGGCCAGGGGGGGGGTGACCGATGGCGTGCTGCAAGCGCCAGTTCGGCCTCGACTCCGGCAGGTCGCCAAACGCATCCGCGGAGGCAGTACGGGTCCTTTCCTGGCATGACCCTGCCATTGAAGACCCCAAACGCCGGGTCAAAAGAAGGCTCTAAGCTCCGTAGAGCCCCAGATTACGACTCTAATAGACTGAGCAGCAACGTCTTGAGCAGGTCCGACCCGATGCTGCCGACGATGCTGCCGATGCTGCACCGATGCTGCTCACACCGGTGCGACCGTCAGGGGCTGAACTCCCGGAACCCCGCCACCACGCGCGAGGCCTTCTCGAAATGGACCCGGGGCGGCAGGACCCCCGCGCTGGTGAGGAAGATCCCCCGACGATCCGGACACGCCGCAAGGTCCCCCGCAACAGCCCCCAGAATGGTCTCCACCGGCTGCAGCCACAGGCTGGCGTTGGTGCCGCCGATGAGGGCCTTCGACGGCATCCTCCGCCGTCCCTCCGCCAGGGTCGTGTTGCCCACGGGGGGCGTGGTATAGGCTTCGTTGGC
>JAFGRS010000264.1 GCA_016935045.1 Lentisphaeria bacterium
ACGAAGTACAGCAGGTTGGCGCGATTGGCATAGACCGTTTCCGGGTCCAGTCCCCGGGGGCGTTCGGGGGTCTTGGTGAAGTGCAGCTGGGAGTAGGCCGGATGGCCGGCGACGGCGGGGTTGACGGGGCGTCGTTCCCGTCGGGCGCCGGGGAAGCTGAGGCGGTCCAGTTCGCGTTCCAGGATGTCGAACGCATCGGACTCGGCCCGCCGCATGCGCTCGACGTCCGGAAAGGGCGTCGTGTCGATGGCGCACAACCGCAGCAGGCACGATGCGGCCGCCTCCCGCAGGGTCTCGGAGCGGGACATCCCGCGAATCCGCTCGATCACGTCCGTTGGCATCTCGGGCTCCCGGAACTGACCGGCACGCGCCGACAGGCGGCCGGCCCCGGCGCATCTTCTCCGGGCGCAGCGCGTAGGCACGCCCGGGTGCCGTGCGCCGAGGTCTTCGCTTTGCCGATCGTCTCCTACATGCCTGGACCGCCCGCGGCCTCGCGGGCACGGCTTCGCGAGTACAGGCAATTCCGAGACGATGAGTCCTTCAGGCCAGTACCTCGGCGCAGGCTTCGTCCAGTACGTCGCAGGCCTCTGCCAGTGCCTCTGCGGGCGTAACCAGAGGGGGGGAGATCTTGACGCAGCCCCCGCCGATCCCCACCGGGGCGAACATGAGTACTCCCCGCCGGAAGCAGGCTTCGTTGATGGCCAGTGCGGCCTCCGGGTCAGGGTCTCTGGCGCCGGGCTTCACCAGCAGCAACCCGCCCACGAGTCCGCGGGACGGCGCGAACCCGATGGCTGCGGGGAAACGTCCGCGGAGGGCCTCGAGGCGGGGCGCGAGCACCTCGCGCCCGAGGCTGGCGGCGTGTTCCACGAGGCCTTCGTCCCGGATCAGTCTCAGGCTCTCGATGGCCGCCGTCACGGGCAGGGGGCTGGCGGAGTGGGTACTGGTCATGGATCCTGGCGGGTAGAGATTCATGATGTCGTTGCGTCCGATGACGGCCGCCAGCGGCAGGCTCGACGTGATGCCCTTGCCGCAGCAGATCAGGTCGGGCACCAGGTCATAATGCTCCCAGCAGTAGAGCCTTCCGGTCCGCCCGAAGCCTGCCTGCACCTCGTCCATGATCAGGACGACATCGTGGCGGCGGCACCAGGCGCCGAGGTCGCGGGCATAGCGGTCGGGCAGGAAGTTCGGGCCGATGCCCTGGTACGACTCCGTGATCACCCCGGCCACGTCGCCGGGGCCGATCCCCAGGCGGTCCAGGGCTTCGATGAACCCCTCGAACCGCGTCTCCCGGCAACGGAATCCATCCGGGAAGGGAAGCTGCACGAACCCCTCGGGGAGCCTGACGATCCACTCCTTCTGCGACGGCATGCCCCCGATCATCTGGGCGCCCAGGGTCCGGCCGTGAAAAGCGCCCTCGAAGGACACGATGACATGCTTCCGCGGACCGTGTTTCCGGACGCCATAGGTCCGCGCGAGCTTGATCGCGTTCTCCGTGGCCTCGCTGCCGGTGCTGAGCAGGAAGACCTTGTCGAGTCCGGCGGGGGTGGTCTGGGCCAGCATTTCGCAGAGGTCGGCACGGGCCTCATGGGGGAAGACGTAGGTTGCCAGAAGCGGCTTGTCGATACAGGCCTTGAGGGCGTTGCATATCTCGGCCCGGCCGTGGCCCGCATTGGCGACGAGAACGCAGCTCGACCAGTCGATCCAGCAGTTCCCCCAGCGGTCCCATACCTGAAAGCCCTCGGCCCGGTCCCAGACGACCGGGGGCTGGCCCTGCATGCTCACCGGCTCATAGCGGGCCAGCCGGTCGAGAATGGGCAGGGACTCGGGCACCGGAAGTGCCGTGACGATGCGACGAAACTGCGTCTCGACCCGAGGCACGGGATGGGGAACCAGGGAGTACTTGTGATCCGACATGACTGCTCGTCTGCTCCTGGGCTTCACCGGCGCGACCACGCCTCGCCGGAGCGGCCGAGGAATGAGTATAACGCTTCGCCCGGCGGGGACAAGACAGGAACGCGGCAAACCGTCTCGGGAAACCCCGCCCTTCGGCGCCTGCCCAGGGCTGGAGGGAGAACCTCCCGGTGAGCCGTCCCGCCGCCGGAGCGGCCGCGTCCCCGCGCCTACGGCCTCATCTCGCGAGTCAGGGATCGGGAGCGGACGGACGCCACTTCTCTGCTTACCGGGCGGCCCTTTCCGGGTCAGGCGAGGGTGGCCGCGCGTTCGCGCGTCACCTGCCAGTGCAGGGGTTCTCCGGCAAGGAAGCGCCTGCACTCTTCGACGGCGTAGCGTCCCATGCGCAGGCACTCGGCGCCCATGGAGCCGGCGATATGGGGTGTCACGATGACGTTGGGGAGGGTGTAGAGAGGCGAGTTTGGGGGAGGCGGTTCGGGGTAGGTGACATCGAGCACGGCAGTGATGTCCGGGCGTTGGCTGAGGACCTCGATCATCTCATCCTGGCGGACGACGGCGCCCCGCGCGGTGTTGAGGAACGATGCATCGGGCCGCATGCTGCGGAAGTGCTCGCCGCGGATCATGCCCTCGGTCTCCGGCAGCCGGGGCGTGTGGAGAGACACCACGTCCGCCGTGGCGAAACACTCCTCGAGGGAGCAGAGCCGCACACCCAGGGCGGCCGCGGCGGCCGGCTCGACAAAGGGATCGAAGGCGATGCGTTGCAGGTCGAAGGGACGCAGCAGTTCGCACACCCGGCGGCCGATCATGCCCAGGGAAATGACGGCGACGGTGCTGCCGTAGGTCCCCGGCACCGGCCACTTCGGCGAGGGATACCTCCCTTCGCGCTTGATGGAGAAGGCGAAGCGCCATCCCAGTTTGAGGCAGAAAAGAACCTGCGAGAGGGTGTACTCCGCTACCGGGAGAGCATTGGCCCCCCAACTGCTGGTGACGGTGATGCCGCGTTCCCAGAGGGCATCGCTGACCATGCCCTTGACCGAACCCGCGCCGTAGAAGACGGCCCGCAGATGGGGGGCCGCCTCGAGAAACCCGGCATCCATGCGTGGCGCTCCCCAGCCGGAGAAGATCAGTTCGCAGGGCTCGAGGATCTCCGGGTTGGCCGCGGCCTCCTCCTTCGTCAAGGGCGGCGCATACACGTCCGCCATGGCATCGATGTCGGCCCGTTCCCGGGGCCCGTAGATCTGGTCGTAGCTGTGCCTGGCGAGGACAAAGAGCGCTTTGGGGGGCATGGGGTGTATCTCCTTTTCCGGGTTGTCGTCGGCGTCCGTGTTCGTGGGCAAGCGACTTGCGGCCGCGGCGCGAGGGCGTTCCGCACGTAGTCGCCGGCGTATGGTGGGACGCGGCTTTCGGTTTCCGGGACCGGATTGCCGTCCTCCGGAGAGCACTCGAAACTCCCGCGCATCGGGCGAGCCCAGGGCGGTACGGTGGTATCGGGTTCGTGTCCTGTCATGCGGACTCGCCTTTCCATCCCGAACAGGTCTCGGATATGCTACACATCTCATTGCGCTGCAGAGACCATGGACAATGGACCATGGACTCGTCGGCTCTGGAATTCCTCCGGGATTGCACCGCGTCCGCGGCCTCCTTCGCCTGCCAATGACGTCGGTCGATGCGTGACAAAGCGTAGCGTGAGGAGAAGTCGAAGGCAAGCGTGCCTGCTTGTCACCCGGTAAGCCGTCAGTCAACCTGGGGAGGAACCGGGAACCGGCTCAGCAGGAGCTTCGCCCTCCAGGGGAAGCGGCTCAGCAGGAGCTTCGCCCTCCAGGGGAAGCGGCTCAGCAGGAGCTTCGCC
>JAFGRS010000265.1 GCA_016935045.1 Lentisphaeria bacterium
CAACGCCGCCAGGGAGCGGGAGCGGCGCAGCCCTTCGGGGCGAGGCGGCGCACGGCCATCCGCTACGTTACTCGTCGGTTACATACCTCAGGGTATGCGCCCTCCTCGTGCCTTGCGGCTGACCATGCGGCGCTCTCGACAAAATGGGAAGTTATTTCCGTGCGGACCCTCAGGACCGCTGGGCAAACTCCTCGATCAACGCCTGAACCGCATCGAACTCCTCGGCCACCGGGAACTGGGGAAACTCGGCACGGACCTTCGCGGGCGGACGAAACAGGATGCCCAGGTCGGCCTCGACCAGCATCGAGGTGTCGTTGTAGGAATCCCCCATCGCGATGACGCTGAAATTGAGGTTCTTCAGGCTCAGTACGGCGTGGCGTTTGCCGTCGGGCAGGCGCAGGCGGTAGTTGACCACCTTCCCCGCGGCATCGACTTCGAGAGAATTGCAGAAGAGGGTCGGCCAGCCCAGCTTGCGCATGAAGGGCGAGGCAAACTCGTAGTACGTGTCCGAAAGGATGATGCCCTGGTACCGCTCCCGCAGCCAGGTCATGTAGGCAGCCGCCCCCGGGAAGGGATCCATGGCGCCGATCACCCGCTGAATGTCGGGAAGCCGCAGGCCATGCGCGTCCAGAATCCGCAGACGGTGCTTCATCAGGGCATCGTAGTCGGACACGTCGCGGGTCGTCAGCCGCAGTTCGGGAATGCCCGTCGCCTCCGCCACCGCAATCCAGACCTCGGGCACCAGAACGCCCTCCAAGTCCATCGCGAGCATGAGGGGACGTTTGCTCATCGGTCTCTTCCCTGTCCGAACACCCAGACAACCAGCCGAACGCCGCCACCGCACCACGCCCGGGACTCGCCACGGCAGGGTCAGTAGGGCACGTACAGCGCATAGCGCTGAGCCAGGGCCGCGATCTCGGCATTGATCTCGGCACGATGTCCCTCCTCCGTCGTGAGCGTCCTCTGCCCGATCAGGTGGAACACCTTCTGCGCCGCCCAGTTCTGCGCCAACTCCTGTCCGCCTTCCGGACAGTCGGCGAATGCTCTCCGGAAGATCAGTTCGCGCTGCTTCCCCGTGCCATCCCGTCCCAGCATCGACAGGGTCAGTTCCTCGACCCCCTCCTGGTAACGACCGAACAGCGACAGCGTCTCGCCGCGGTACAGGTGCGGCAGACGCTTCGGGAACATGCCGTCGTCCAGGCCTCCCGCCGCCTGGTAGCGCAGGTCCGCCACAATGAGGCTCGAATGCGTGCTGATGTAGCGCACCAGGCTGCCGCGGAAATCCTCCAGTTTCTCCTCGTGCAGACTGAAGCCCCGGTTCAGATACCCCAGAAACTGCATCAGAAACAGGTTCGCCCTGCGCCCGGCACTGAACGAGTAGATCGACACATTCCCTGGATTCATGCCCACGATGCCCCGGACAAACTCGTCTTCCTTCAGGATGTTGACCGTCGAATTGCCGTCGGACATCAGGAACAGGTTCAGGGGACGAAGCGTGTCCGGGTTGTTGCTGCTGACGAACGGGGAGAGACTGCCGAAAACATCGGTCATGCCGCCGCGCACCAGCCCCTCGACGTAGCGTTGCGCCTTGTCCAGGGTCTCCGGACCCACCGCCACCAAGGCACCGAAGCATCGCCTCGGGCTGTCGGTGAAGGAGATGACGTCAAACCGGTCCTTCGGGTTCAGGTACTGCAGAGCTTCCACGGTCGAGGCCTTGAACTGCTCGAGTTTCGAGGGGCTGATGCTGGTGGAGTGGTCAATGACCAGAAGAATGTCCTTCGCCACATCCCGCAGGGAGTCGCTGCGCGGGTTGGGCGCTATGTCCACGCGGAAGTACCCCCCGCCCCGGCGCTCCCGGTGCACCACTACCGACACCGTGACAAAGGCATCCAGCATCTCGAGGGGGTCCTGGCCGAACTCGTGCCGCTTGAGGGCCCCCGATTCCCCCAGGTCCCGCAGGCCCGGGATGCCGCCCCGGGGGGCAAACCTGCGACCCGGGTCCCCGTTCCCGTCCTCGTCCTGCCCCCCCAGCGCCGCCACGTCCTCCGGACGCAGCCCGGGGATCCCCGGTAGCGACCCCATCCGCATGCTGACATCCAGGGTCTGCCCGATGCCTTTCTGCGGCGGACCCGGCGGCAGCAGGCTGGGAAGGTCATGGCCGGGAACATCGTACCGAGCCACGCGGGGTTGCAGGCGACGGTCGAGAGCCTGACGCGCCATCGAGAGGGCATCCCCGTCGATCTCGAGAATCCTGGGGGGAGGGGCCGTGGGCATCACCGCCTTCGGCGGCTCCGCGATGTTGGGCTTCAGAATGCTGTCCCCCAGGCCGGTCAGACGCACCCGCTGGGCTGGAGGCTTCAGCGCCAGATCGCTATGCTCAAACACCTGTTGGATGCGGGGTGACCTGTCCACCGCCTCGCGAAGATGGGCTTCGGCCTCCCGCAGAAGGTCCGGCCGGCGAGGTTTGGTCATCACCAGGTCACTCACATTGGTCAGGGAAACCCGAACCCGACGCTCCGGCGCCGGCGGCAGAAACGAGAACGACCGGAACCGGATCCGCTCCGCCAGATTCAGAAAGAGAAGGTGAAGCAGCAGGGACAGGAAAGCCGATAGGATCACATACCCTGATCGTTTCATGCCGCCAAACCCCACATCACCAACCATCGTGCCACCTGCCGATAGGCCGACCGGCACCCACTCCCCCCGGCCGCCAACCCGCTACACCATACCCCCGAAACCGCACCCGGGCGACTCCGTCCCGCACGCAACACCATACCGCATCCTCCCGCCATTGCTGAGAACGAATCGCCACGGCCCCTCATTGGGGCCCAGCGGCCGACGGAGTACCGCCTCTGAGCCGTTCCCGGAACGCCGCCCGGGAACCGTGCGGCCTGCGGCAGGGCGAAGTTCCCGCTGGGGACAGAGCGCTGCCGAACGTCGGATCCGGGACAGGGCAGGCTCCCGCCCCCTCTCTCCCCGTCCCGTGACATCAGGTCCAGGGCCCGTGGAACCCCTTTCGTCCAGGGCTGTTCCAAGATCCGACGAAGCGGTTCCCGCCGCCACTGTCCTTGCGGCAGTGGAGCGCCGATTCGGGGTGAGGGAGCGCGGCCGCGCCGCCTCGGTTCCCGCCGCCA
>JAFGRS010000266.1 GCA_016935045.1 Lentisphaeria bacterium
CGCGCTCCCTCACCCCGAATCGGCGCTCCACTGCCGCAAGGGCAGTGGCGGCGGGAAGCGATTCGACGGATCTTGAAACAGCCCTGCTGTCGGGGAAATCCCGCTGGCGTGTCGGCGCGGGGGGCGCTATGCTCCCGGGGAGGTGGCGCAGTCCGCCGCGGGGGGGCATGCTGGCGGGGAGGTGGCGAAGTCCGCCGGGGAAACAGCACAGTTCCGGGATCCATGCCATGACAGTATCGCGGCCCAATCTCCTGGTGATCTACCCGGACCAGATGCGTTACGATGCCATGGGAGCAGCGGGGAACCCGGTCATCCGGACGCCCAACATCGACGCCCTGGCCCGCGAGGGGGTGTTCCTGGAGCGTGCCTACACGTCGTTTCCCCTATGTTGTCCGTTCCGCGCCTCGGTGATGACCGGCAAGTACGCCCACAGCAACGGCATGTATGCCAACCACTACCCGATCCGGCTGGGACAGCGTTGGCTCGCGGACTGCCTCAACGATGCCGGCTACTGGACCGGCTACGTCGGCAAGTGGCACCTGAACGGCGGACCGAAACACGCCTATGTGCCCCCGGAGTACCGCTGCGGATTCCGGCGCTTCATCGGTTTCAGCCGTGGGCACCAGTATTTCGGCCCGATTTTCTACCGGGACGATGATCACACTCCGCGGACCAGCCCCAAATACGAGGCCGACATGCAGACCGGTCATGTGTTGGAGATCATGGAGGATGCCGTGGCCCGTGGCAGGCCCTTCTTTGCCATGGTGGACTACGGCATTCCTCACCCGCCCCTGCTGATGCCCGAGCAGTACGGGACCCTGTACGATCCCGACGGGGTGCCGGTCCGGGGGGGGACGCCGGAGACGGAACGGGATCGCGCGGCGCGCTTCCTGGCGCGGTACTACGGGATGTGTACCTGTGTCGACGACAACGTTGGCCGGCTGCTGGCATGGCTGGCGGAGCGGGGGCTGGAGGAGAACACGATCGTGGTCTTCATCAGCGACCACGGCGAGATGGCCGGGGAGTTCGCCTGCTGGGGCAAGAAGACGTGGCACGATGGCGCCATGCACGTCCCCCTGGTGGTACGTTGGCCGGCGGGACTCCCGGGCGGGGTGCGGCCGGGGCACGTCGTGGATGCCGCGGTGGACCTCATGCCCACGGTGCTCGACCTCTGCGGCGTCGAAGTGCCCACGGGGGTTCAGGGCGAGAGCCTGGCGCCGCTGCTCCGCCATGGCACAGCCCCCGAGCGTGATTTCGTCTACTACGAGATCCTGATGGAGCGGCAAGGCCCTGAGGCGTTTCCGCTGCCGGAGCGCGGCATCCGCACCCGCGACTGGCTCTACGTCCGGCGCCAGGACGGTCCGATCGCGCTCCATGACCTGACCACGGACCCCCTGGAGCAGTGCAATCGCGTCGACGACCCGGCCTGCGCAGCCGCACGCGCAGAGCTCGATGCGCGGCTGCTCGGGCAGATGGCCGAGACGGGCGACGACTGGTCCATCGAGGCGGTTTTCCCCCCGCCCGACTTCATGAGCCACGAGGAAGCCCCGGCATACCACCGGGAACTCCTGAGACGTGTCGTCGTGGAGGAATAGGCGGCGGCGACCGGCCGACTCCACCGACCCGTCCGGGCTCATCCGGTTGTCCACCGGACGAGATGCCGGGTCAGGACCTCTGACTCTCTGCATTCGCCTCATGTGTGTCGTCGCGGCGGCTGGGAAGCGCCGCCAGGTGTGGAGTCTGAGACATGGATGCTCGAAGCAGGAAAAGCGCAGGCGTGGGCGGATTCCCGCCCGGCGCGGATCCCTATGCCGTGCGCGTGGATGCGCTTCCCTCGCCCTGGCGGGAACGCGTCCGTGTCGTCCCCGCCGCCGCCGACCTGCACCGCCTCGTTGCGGGGGAGTTCGCTGAGCTTCTGGGGGAGGCCCGGACGCAGGGCCGGATGCTGACCGTCATCTGCCCCGTCGGCCCCCTCGACTACGGCTGCTTCGTCGACGAGATCGTGCGCCGGAATCTCTCCTGCGACAACCTCCGCACCCTCAACATGGACGAGTACCTCGATGACCGGGACCGCCTCGTCCCCCTGGACCACCCTCTCAGCTTCCGGCGCTTCATGCAGGAGCAGTTCTTCTCCCGTCTCCCGGCCCGTCTCCGACCGGCCCCGGAGAACATCCTCTTTCCCGATCCGGACGAGCCCGAGCGCACCACCGAACTGGTGGATGCCATCGGGGGCGCGGATATCTGCTGGGGTGGCCTCGGGATCACCGGTCATGTTGCCTTCAACGATCCCCCGGCGATGCTCGGGGAGGCGACGGACCTCGACAGTCTGCGCCGCTGTCGGACCCGCCGGCTCACCATTTCCCCCATGTCGACAGCCCAGATGCTGCTGGGCGGAACCAACGGCAATGCCGCCATCCTGCCGCGCCGGGCCGTCACCCTGGGGATGTACGAATTGCTCAGGAGCCGCCGGTTCCATCTCACTCTCATGCGGAACTGGCACGCGGGGCTCTGGCGCCGGGCGCTGCTCGGGCCCGTCAGCAGCGACTTCCCGGGGTCCCTGTTGCAGGAACACCCCTGCCTGAACGTCACCATGACACGGCTGGCCGCGGCCCCGCCGCGGGTCCATACCGCCCAGGCCACCGGCGAGGAGAGCAGTGCCGATGCCTGAAGGGGTCTCCCGCCTCCACTGTCCTTGCGGCAGTGGAGCGAGGATTGGAGCAACGGGGCGAGCCGTGCGACCCGCGTGTCGGCAGATCGTTCCCTTCGTGTTCCTTCGCGTGTTTCGCGGGCAATCAGCCAGGGCAAGGAGGATGTCATGAACGCCTGTGAGCCAACCCCCCGGCGTCGGCAGGAGATCCGCGAACTCCTGGGCCTCGATCCGGAGCGGGTGCGGCAGCGTGCGCGGGAGCGGCTCCATGTCTCGGGCGACGTGGACGGCATCTACCGCGCCCTGGCCGATGCCATGGCGGCCGAGGTGCGGAACGGCAATCGCGAAGGCCGTCCCACCCGTCTCATCCTGCCGGTGGGGCCGGTGGGGCAGTACCCCCTGTTCCTGGACACCATCCGGGCCGAGAAGCTCAGCCTGGGACGGTGCTGGCTGTTTTTCATGGACGAGTATGCCGATGACGATGGGGGAGCGCTGTCGGAGGAGCATCCCCTCAGCTTTGCCGGAGAGATGCTCGGCGGCTGGCTGCATGATCTTCCCGAATCGCTCCGGCCCCCCCCGCGGCAGATCGTCTTTCCCGGCCCGGACAACATCGCGCTGCTGGCCGAGCGCATGCGTGCCCTGGGCGGCATCGATGCCTGTTTCGGCGGCATCGGCATCCACGGTCACCTGGCATTCAACGAGCCGGAGAACGGGGTGGCCGAGAGCGATCCGAGGAGGGTCCGCCTCAACGACTTCACGGTGACCATCAACGCGGTCCGCTCCCCGATCGGCGGCAATCTCGAAGCCTTCCCGCGGTACGCCTACACCCTGGGCATGCGACAGATCCTCGGGGCACGCCGCCTCCGCCTTGCCTGCCGCAACACCAACGGCCTGGACTGGGCCAAGACGGTCCTGCGGCTGACACTCTTCGGTCGGCCCGGCGACGACTACCCGTGCACCTGCGCCACGCGACACGCCGACCTCGTGGTCTATACCGACGAGGATACGCTGCGCTGTCCCGACATCGTGATCCCGGGGTGAACGCGGCCCCAGCCCCCCCGCGATGGGCCCGGACGGCCCCCGCCGGGAAGAGGCACGCCCTGCCCCGGCGGCCGGCGCGGACCGTCCCCGCGGCACGGCCGCAGACTCGGAAACGCAAGCAATCGGATGGAGGTCCCGCCCCATGGCGATCATCGACATGCATCACCACCTCATCGAGGAGGAAGGATACATCGACCGGCTTCTGGTGGCCATGGATCGTCACGGGATCGAGCGGACGGCCCTCATCGGGCTCGGGCCGCTGTTCCGCGGCATCTTCGTGCGCGGCCGTCCGGCCGCATGGGTGGCGGACAACGCGGCCGTGGAAGCGGCCGTCGCGGCGCATCCGGACCGCTTCTTCGGATTGGGGACCATCCGTCCGGGGGTGGATTCCGCGGAACGCGTCGACGAGCTCGCCACCCGCGGTTTCCGGGGGTTGAAGTTCCATATTCCGGTCTGTCGCTACGACGACGAGTGCCTCTTTCCGCTCTACGACCGTGCCCTGGCGCAGCGCCTGCCGTGCCTCTTCCACACGGGCATCGTCAGCCTGCCGCGGCCCTGTCCCCGCGAGCGCATTGCGTCCTCGAACATGAGTGTGATCCACCTGGAAGCCGTCGCCCAGGCATTCCCGGACCTGACCCTGATCGCGGCCCACCTCGGCGTCCAGGACTGCCTTACCGCCCTGACCCTCGTCCGCCTCTTCCCCAACATCCATGCCGACCTCTCCGGCTCCACCCCCGGATGGCGGGCCAATCTCAGCCTCGAGGACTGGAAACGCCTCCTCTGGTTCCCCCAGGCACCCCGGAAACTGCTCTTCGGTTCGGACGTGCACTGCGCCGAAATCGGCGCAAACCTGGAGCTGTACCGGGACATCGCCCGGGCCGCCGCATGGGACCCGGAACAGTGCCGGCGGCTCTTCCACGACAACGCCGCCGGGATCTTCGGCCTCGATTGACACCGTGCGGATGCCAAACCTGGAGCAGCGGCCGCAGCGGCCGCGTCCCGCGGCCAATGCCCGCGAGGACTCGGGCCCTCCAGTCCCGGGCAGGCACAGCGTGGCGCAGGGCGAACCTGCCGGTGAGCCGTCGCATATTCAGTGAGGCATTACATTCTGTGCCGGGTGGCACTTGCCGGGGCCCTGGAGGCAGGCTATCGTCCGGAGCGTTGGCTACCGGTCGGTTGCCCTGTGCCGTCGCTTGGCGGGAAGGCGTTCGGTTCTGCCGCAGGGCGGGTACTGGGGTGGCCCGGAAGC
>JAFGRS010000267.1 GCA_016935045.1 Lentisphaeria bacterium
CCCGCTGCGCTCGCGCCTTGCCAGGAACCGGGATCGCCTGCAGCAAAATGGGAAGTTATTTCCGCGCCAGCCCTAAGAGTCCGCACGGAAATACGATGACGTTGGCCGAGGCGGATTTGGATGCCGGGGACCGCCGGGGGCAGGGCGGGCATACCCGAAGCGGTCTGTCCCCTTGGCCCCGGTGGGATTCGGCGCCGAAGACGCCCGGTCCCTGCGGGATGGGGCGGCGGCGGGGCCCCGCCCACCCGGGCCCGCGGGCCAAGACCGCCGCGGGTATGGGCGTCGCCGGCCCGGGTGCACGCTGCCTCCGCCGGCGCTCCACTGCCGCAAGGACAGTGGCGGCGGGAGACCCCTTTCTGGCCAGGGTCGGGCTGGTGTGCTGTGCGCCAGATTCCTTTGCGGACGCGGCCAGGCTAGCGGAAGAGCAGCGCCAAGTCCTGCTCGGCGATCTCCTGGCTGACCGGGAAGAACCCTTCGTCCTTGACGATGCCCTGGCCGACGGGGCTGTAAACGAACCGCGCGAACTCGCGCTGCAGGGGCGTGGGTTGCCTGCCGGGCTGGTGATTCACGGTGATATAGAGGAAGCGGGCGAGGGGGTATTGTCCGCTGTAGGCATACTGCTCCTCCGGCGGGATCTTCTCGGTCCCCGGGTCGTTGCTGAGGGCAACCACATCGACGCTCGGATTGCGGTATCCGATGCCGCTGTAGCCGATGCCATAGGGGTCGGCGGCCACGGCGCTCACCAGTTCGGCGCTGCCAACCAGCTCCCGGTTGGTGCTGCGGTATTCGCCGTCCTTGCCGAGGACATGCTCCCTGAAGAAGGCATAGGTGCCACTGGCGCTATTGCGGCTGTACACGTGGATGGGCGCGTTGGCCCATTCGCCGGTCAGGCCCAGTTGGCCCCAGGTGGTGATGTCGGCGCCACCACGTCCGCGGGTGCTCGAGAAGACGGCATCCAGTTGGCTGAAGTCCATTCCGAGTCCGGCGATGGGATTGGAGGGATGGACGTAGACGCCGATCGCGTCCACGGCCACCCGCAACTGGATCGGCTCATGGCCGAACTTCTCCCGGAATTTCGTCACCTCGCTCTCCTTCATGCTCCGGCTCATGGGACCGAAATCCGAACGTCCTTCCATCAGGGCCGGAAAGGCCGTCGAGGAGCCTTTCCCCTCGTGAAAGAACCGCACCGCCGGATGGAAGACGCGGAATTGCTCTTCCCAGAGCGCCATCAGCCTGTCCATGGTATCCGATCCGACGCTGCGGAGCCTCCCCGTGATCACGGACTCGGGAGTGTAGCCCGCGGGGGCGGCAACGCTGGGTGTGGACGGCACCACGGCAGCCATCGGGACACTGGGAGGCGTGGAGGAGGTGTCGGTGGGCGTTGCCGGTGCCGACGCCGACGAGGCCGGGGGTTGGCCTTCGATGATGGCCAGCATTCCCATGGCCTGCTCGTGGGTGATCCTGCCTTCCTTCTCCAACTGGAGCACGGAAGCGATGTTCTCCTGGCGGCGGTTGGCCGGATCGAGCGTGCAGGCAGGCAGGATGAGGCCGAGTCCTCCTGCGACCGCCAGGGCGCAAGCGGCCCGTTTCAGGACTTTCGTTGTGCGTTGCATGGTCTCTTTCTCCTTGTTGCTTCCTGGTTTCTGTGTTTGCACCGCCGGGGCCTGTCCTGTGCTCCGGGCACAGAGAACCCCCAGGGGCGGGTGCAAGACCGAACTCGAATCGACCCCGAACGGAACGGAGAATCAATCCACGTCATGCGCTTCTAGCAGGACGCGGAAGCCGATGGTGTGCATGGTCGTAGCCGGGGTGTATTCCCAGCGGTTCGCGGAACGGGCCATGACCGCCTCATCAAACCAAGACCCCCCACGGACGACCTTGCGGCCATCTTCCGGCCGGGCCGGGGGAGGTGCGCCCCGGGGGTCCGTCTGGGCATCCGCGGCGTAGGGGCCGCTCCAGTCGGCACACCACTCCCAGGCATTGCCGTGCATATCGTAGAGCCCCCAGGCGTTGGGCTTCCGCCCGGTCTTGACCGCGGCGGCGTTCTCTGGAGGCGCCGTATCGGTGTAGACGACGGCGTCCTCCGCCGTGAGCCTGTCCGTCCCGTTGTTGAAGGGCGTGGTCGTGCCTGCGCGGCAGGCGTATTCCCACTCGGCTTCGGTGGGCAGGCGGTAGGTCCTGCCGTCGATCTGGCTGAGGCGCCGGCAGAACTCGACTGCCTCGTCGAACGTCAGGGCTCGCTTGGGGCTGTCGACCGTCCCCTGGGCGAATTGCTCATCGTCGGGGTGGACGCCTTGCGGGGGTTTGTAGTCGTATCCCATGACCTTCAGCCACTGCTCGCGGGTCACCTCCGTGACTGCCAGGAAGAAGCCTCGATGGAGGGTCACCTGGTGGGGCCCTTCGTCAGGGTCCCGTCCGACCTCGGTATCGGGACTGCCCATCTGGAAGGTCCCCGGGGGGATATAGGCGAACAGCATGCCGGCCGGGTTTGCCCGAAGGGTCCCGGGGCTGAAACGGCAGTTGGCGCGGATGAGCTGCCGCAGCGCGACCGCCTCGGCGTGGGTTGGTTCGAGGGAAAGCAGCCTTTCCAAGCAGACCAGGGCGGCTCGGTGCCCGTCGGGGTTGGCGTACCTGCGAGCGTACCCCAGGAGGTTTTCCATCACGGCCGTACGCAAACGGGGCAGCAGGTTGCAGGCTCCCTCGTAGGCCGTCACGGCAGTGGCCAGGTCCTTGTCTTCCCATGCCCTGAGTGCCTGCACCTCGAGGCGTTTCACTTCCGGCCAGAGGGCGGCCCCGTAGATGGCGGCGTCTTCCGCGGGAAGGGCATCGGTGGTCTCCTTGAGACGGGCGGACAGGGCCTGAATCGAGGCGCGGCGGAACTGCGCCGCCGCCGAGGCCCATTGCAGGGATGCGACCTCGTACTGCCCGGCCTGGAACTGCTCCATGCCGCTGTCCTGGAGGGCCACCCCGGCGACATAGGGTTCGGGGGCGGTCTTCATGCATTCGATGGCGTCCGCCTGGCGGCGCGTTTCGCTCACGGTTTTCCGGGCGTTTTCCGCCGCGGTCCGGCCCTTGAGCAGGCGGTCCATTCCCTTCCAGGCGTCCACGAGTTGGGCCATGTCCCGGGTCGCGTCGGCCAGGGCTCCGGACGCCAGGGCCTTCTCCACGGCGCCCCTCACCTGCACGAAGCGGTCTGCGGCCTTTCCGGCGTCCTCCGGCATCGATGCGGTGTCGGGCAGTGGCTGCCTGAGGGCATCGAGTTGCTCCGGGGAGAAGGGGCCTTTGCGCGCCTGGCGGTCCTGAGCCGCGAGGCAGAGCACGCACGGGGGCCCCGGGTCGTTTGCCTGGAGGTGTTCGGCCACGAAGGCAGCCCATTCGTTGATCGAGACAGACCCGTCCCGGTTGCCCTTTGCGGCGATGTCGGCGCCGCTGGTCAACCCCACGGCCAGGTACGTGGCGATGTCAGCGGCGGTGACGGTGCCGAGCCCAGCGGTATGGAGGCGCAGGAGGAACGCGCCACTGTGGGGTAGGAATTCCCTGGCCAAGGCCTCGGCGACGGGGGCCGGGGCGGTCCCTTTGGGCAGGGCCGCGTCGATCAGGACGAAGGTGGGTGCGGGGGCGCACCAGGAATCCAGCGCCCCGAGGGGAACGAGGGAGGCGGGAGCGTCTTGCCGCCCGTCGGCCGGCAGCAGGCAGGGGCCCTTTGTCGACGGCACGAGGCGTCCCGCGGCGTAGAGGCAGACGGGTTTTCCCTTTGCCTCGCCGACGAG
>JAFGRS010000268.1 GCA_016935045.1 Lentisphaeria bacterium
GTCAGCAAGGAGGCGGGCATTGGGGCAGCTTTCATCGCCCTGCTCACATCCACGCCGGCCATCACGCTGGGCAAGTACCTGACGTCTTTTGCTTGAAAAGGTCCATGGTCCATGGTCCATGGTCCATGGTCCCCAGTTGCGCGAAGCGCTAAGTACTACACCCGGTTGGCGGTGTGCGCAAATGCCGTGACCGCACATGCCCTACGTACGGATTCTCTGCCACCAGCTCACCGGATGCGCGGATGCGAGCACTTCCGCGTATCGTATCGGCACCCATGAGGTCAGCGACACCCGGGGGGACACGGTGCGTTGCATCCACGCGGGGGACTTGCGCATCGACCCCAGAACCCGGGACCTGCCGGAGACGGAGCACATCGTCGAGTTCAGCGACGGCCGGGACACAGCCCGGCCCTCCAGACGGTTCGGCACGCCTTGCCGAACCGCAATGGGATCCACTGCATCTCCAGCTTCCCCATTCGAGGTCCGATGCTGGGCGTTCGGCGTTGGGTGTTCAACGTTGGGCGTTCGATGAGTCCATGGTCCATGGTCCATGGTCCATGGTCCATGGTCCATGCAGCGCAATGAGATGTGTGGCATCTCCGAGACGTCGAATTGGAGAACTGACCCGCGTCGTTCATTCGGGCAGGAGTTCCCGGTCCGAGCCGGGCTGGGCGGTGGGCTGGGGGAGGGGGAGGCGAATTCCGTGCCGTTCACAGGCGTCCAGGACGCGCGTGATTGGGGCACGGGGGGCGCGCAGCCGGAAATAGTCGGCGTCGGCCAGGATGACGAGTTTGCCGCGGGCCCGTGAGAGGGCCACGTTGAGGAGGCCGTTGGCGCCCTGTCCGGCATGGCCGCGGCGGGTGAGGAGCACGCCGGGGGGTAGGGGATCCGTGTCCACCGTGTCCAGGATGACCATGTCCTTCTCGTTGCCCTGGAAGCGGTGTACGGTGCGGCATTCCACCCGGTCCTCGCCGATACCGGCGCGTTGCAGTCCCCCGCGGATCCGTTTCGCCTGGGCTGCGTAGGGGGTGATGATGGCGATGGAGCGGAGTCCCGAATCGAGGGCGCGGCGTACCAGGCCCAGCACGGTGTCGGCATTGCCCTGGTTGTCACGGGAGAACGATGCTTCCGTGGCGCTGCAGCGGGTCTTGCCGGCGCTATCCAGGAGCACCACGGCGTGGCCCCGGAATGGCTCGGCGTCGACGATGTGTCGCAGGTCCGCCTCGGGGACGGCATGGTGCAGGCGTCCGGCGTAGAAGAGTCTGCTGACGAGGTCTCCGATGTGGGGATGCATGCGGTACTGGTCTTCGAGCATGCTGACGAGGGGGGATTCGAAGGGGTTGGGTGCGGCGACTCGGAAGATATCGCGTTCCATGGCGCGCCGGGTGTAGGCGTCCCGGGCGTGGACGATGGCCCCGAGCTGCATGGGATCGCCGACGACAAGGAGCCTGGCGGTTGCCCGGGCCGCGCAGAGGAAGAGGGCCGGGAGTACCACCATGGTGGCCTCCTCGATGACGACGGTGTCGAAGAACTCCCCTTCCAGGTGGCGGCTGGTGAAGACGCCGGCGGCGGTAGCCAGGACCAGGCGTGCCTGCCGGACGACGGTCGCGCACGCATCTTCGATGCTCGCGTGGGCAGCGGTCAGGACCCCTTCGCACGCCTGGAGCAGGGCCCCCAGCCGCGCCAGGCGCCGGTCCAGGAACCCCAGCATGGCGGCCCGTCCCCCGGGCCGCAGGCGCGCCTCCAGTCCGGGGCCCATGGCCGCCAGCAGCAGGGCTGGGGGGAGGGCATCTCCGGGCGTACTCAGGTCCCGCAGCAGTCCGGGCTGGTTCTGATCCGGGTGGCGATGCAGGTGTTCCTGCAGGGCCAGGCAGCTCTGCAGCCGTTTGCGGGCCCGGGTCCGCACGTCGAGGGCTTTCTGCCGTCGGCGCAGAGCCGGTGCGGCTCGTGTTTCCGCCTGGCTTCGCGGGGTGAGGAACTCCCATTCCGGGTCGGGAGAGCCGAGGCGCACGGCTTGTCCGGGTGCGACGCGGGTCTTGGCTTCGGGGGATTTCCGCAGGGTGCGGAGGACCTGGTCGAGAGCGGCGTTGGTGTTGGAGGCCACAAGCAGGCGCTGACCACGTTCGAGGAGTTCCAGGAGGATGCGTGCCATGGTGGTGGTTTTGCCGGTGCCGGGCGGCCCCCAGACGAAGGCACAGGAGCTTTTCAGGCAATTGCCCAGGGCGATGCCCTGGCTGCGGTTGAGGCGGTCATGGCGTAGGTGCAGGCGTTCCGCCTTGAGGGCAGGGGGAACGAGTCCGAAGGCCGCGAAGGCCGGCTTCAGGCTTTCCGGATCGGCCCGGGCCACGCGTTCGAGGCCCTCGCGCATGCGGTCATAGAGGAAACCGGGGAAGGTCTGCAGGACGATGTCGCGGGCCCCTGTCCAGACGGCATGACTGGCGGCCAGGGTGACGACTCGATCCCGGACCTCGAGGACGGTGACATCCGCCCGTTGGGCATCCAGGCGGAGCCGGCAGGGCGCGTCTGGCAGCAGCTTCTCGGGCCTGGCAGCGAGGCGCGCATGGTACAGCCAGGGGGAATTCTCGCCTCCCGGCACCGCTTCCTCGATGGCCAGGACGGCAAACTCGGCCTCGCCCAGTTGCTCCCTGGCAGCGCGGCTTTCGCGTTCGATTGCCCGCCGGAAGGCCCCCACGAACCTATCGAGCAACCCCCTGAGGTCTTCCTGCGGCACGCTGCCTCAATCGCCTTTCCTGAAGAGGCCCTTCACGCCGTCCACGACGTTCCCCGCAGACTTCTTCAGGTCGTCGCCGACCTGCTTGGCGGCGTCACCCATTTCCTTGGCGGCATCGGTGAGGACCTGGCCGCTCTGGCCGACACTGTCCACCACTCCGAACAGGATCTTGCGCAGGATCTGTGCGGCCGCCTCGGCGGTGCTGACATCCCTGCCCTTGCCGATGTCCCGCATTTCGAGGGTCGGCAGGTCCACGGGGACCCCGCCGCCCTGGAGGATCGTGCCGCTGAGGGTGACCTTCCCGTTCTCGACCCGGACGTGGTCGATCTCGACCTTCCTGCCGGGTCCCTTGTCCCCGCCTGTCTTCTGTGGCCCTTCTTCGTCTCTCCCACCACCCATCCTCTCGAGGAACGCATCGACGTTCTTCTGGATGGCGCCGATGTTGGTTCTGTTCAGACCCACTTCGCAGGTGATCTCGGGCGCATCGATGTAGACTTCCTGGACCTGCAACCGGTTCGAGAACACGCTCCCGGGGGTCATCCGCACACGGACCTCGGCAACACGGAAGGCGGCGTCCGTCCGGAATCCCTCCGGGTTGCCCAGAACGAGATCCCGGATGCGCAGGTGCCCCCGCAGGGGCTGGAAGGCAATGTCGCCGACCGTCACCGGACACTGGGTCACCATGGGTCCGCCCTTCTCGATGCCGGCTTTGATGATGCGCCCCAGGGACAGGTAGATGAGCACCAGAGCGACAAGGCCGGCAATGATGAGGAAGGCGGCGATCCGAACAACGAGCTTCTTCATGGAAACGGAACCTTGCGTACCGTTGCTCGCGAACACGGAGGGACGACTCGCGTCCGAGTAGGCGCCCGGCGGGAGGCCCCGGAATCGCCTGCCACGGACGCGGACCTTACGGGAACGCACTGCCGGCACTGTACACTCCCTTTCCCTCAGCCGCCACGGACGCGCAGGCAGGCGCAGGGCTGTTTCAAGAGCCCAACGCCGCCGCCGGGCTTGTCGCGGTGGAGCACCGACAGCAGGGCGGGGAGGGGATGCGGCCGCGACCCCCTCGACTCGAATCGGCGCTCCACTGCCGCAAGGGCAGTGGCGGCGGACACCGATTCGCCGGATCTTGGAGCAACCCTGAGGCAGGCGCGGTAAGGTCCCTGTCACGGGGGGGTACGGTCGAGGACGACCGGCTCCAGCGCCATGGCGTCAGGCTCAGAACCCTTTACCCGGCGGCAGCGGAATTGACACCACGAGGCAGCCTGAAGCAGGTCCCGCTCGGCTCGCGGGACCCTCTTGCGGTAGGTCGCGCGAGCCGAGCGCGACTCTCCTCCGGATTGCGCCACTCGGCTCGTGGCGCCTACTGGGATTTGCCGGCAGGCAGGTCGTGGCGCCTGTTGAGTCACTCACCGTCTCGGGATCGTCTGCGCTTGAGAATCCGTGCCCGCGAGGCCCTGTCTGCGTGTACGCACAGGCAGGCGGCGGACTCCGGCACATCTCCCAGGGGCGTTCCATGTGTGGGCGCCCCACAACCAAACCGCGTGAGATCTGGAGCGCAGACCTCATCAAAAAGCACGGCGGAGCTTCCGCGACGACAGCCGGCGAGCCGTCCCATGTTTCCCGGGGCATTCCGAAGGTGGGTGTGCGGGGCTTGCACTGCCGCGCGGGTACCGGTAGGGTATCCGGGGGCAGGGGCGGGGAGCGGCGGAGGGTCCGATCTTCAAGGGAGTGCAGAGCCATGGCGGAGGTGCCCTTGGTGTTGCGTCTGCCGGCCGGGTTGCGGCTGGGCATGGGTGTGGGACTGCTGTTCCTGTCCCAGGGGGTAGCGATGACGGTGTTTGTTTCGCCGCGGGGGAATGACGCCTGGA
>JAFGRS010000269.1 GCA_016935045.1 Lentisphaeria bacterium
AGGGGGCGCGGCCCTCCGCGCACCATCCCGGAAGGGGATCGGCCGTCGGGGGCGCCGGCCGGTACGGGGGACGGGAGGGGATCGGCCGTCGGGGGCGCCGGCCGGTACGGGGGACGGGAGGGATCGGCCGGCGACTGTGCGGTAACCTGGAAAGTCACGCGGTCGAAGCACGACCCCGGCGCGACTATAGTACATGTGTGTCGTTCAGGAAAGCGCAGAGCCATGGCCGCGGCGCCCGGTCTTCCCGGTCTGTGCGGCATCGCCGGGGAAAGGAACGGCACGGGGAAAAGGCAACGGTGCGCGACCCCAATGTTGCCTCGCAGAAGTGCTCGCCGGAGGCATTCCCGGGGCAGGAACGGTCGGAGTCATGGCCATGCGATTCTCGCTGGCGGCAAATTACGACATGGACCTGGTGCCCCTCCTGCGCCGCTTCCCCGTGTACGAGGTGTACGGCAAGCTTCCGGCGGACGTGGTGGGAGGCGGGCGGCCGAGTTACATGGGTGCGCCGCTGCATCGTGAGGCCCTGCGGGCGTATGTGCAGGCCCTCGCGGCGCAGGGGATCGCCTTCAACTACCTGCTCAACAGCTCCTGCCTCGGCAACCGGGAGTGGGATCGACGCTGGCAACGGCAGTTCCACAGGCTGATGGAGACCCTGCGCGGCATGGGTGTTCAACGGCTTACGGTCTCCATCCCCTATCTGCTCGAAGTGATCCGGGAACGTTTTCCCGAGATGCATGTTCGGGTGGGGATTTTCGCCCAGGTGGACACGCCGGCGCGGGCGCGTTTCTGGGAGGATCTGGGTGCCGACGCCATCACCCTGGAGAGTTTCTCCATCAACCGCGATTTCCCGCGGCTTCGGGCCATCCGCGCGGCCGTCTCCTGCGAACTGCAACTGATCGCGAACCACGTCTGCCTGCCCAACTGCCCGCTGCAGCCCTACCACCAGAACGGCTTTGCGCACAGCTCGGACGCCAGCGGCAGGCTGTTCCTCGACGCCTGTATCCTGACCTGTGCCCGGAAACGGCTGGAGGCGCCGGGCCTGTTTCTCAAGTCCAACTGGATCCGGCCGGAGGATGTCGGCGCCTACGAAGCGCTGGGATTCGACTCGTTCAAGCTGCTCGAACGCGGCATGCCCTCGACCGAGGCGCTCCGCCGCCTCGAAGCCTATACGGCCCGGAGCTTCGAGGGGAACCTGGCGGAACTGCTGCTGTCCTATGGCTTCACCGAAGCGCCCCGGACAGCCCGGGGATGGTCCCTGAAGCACTTCCTGCGTCCGCGTGCGGTACTGCCCTGGCGCCTGGCGCCGGTGCTGGCACTGGCGCGGCAGCAGGGCATGATGTTCGCGCGGCCCGGCAGCCCGATCATGATTGACAACCGCAGAATTCCGCCGGAGTTTCTATCCCGGGTGAGTGCCTGCGGGGGAACGGCGAACGGATGTGGAACGTGCCGGTACTGCGACGATCTGGCCACCGAGGCGGTGACGGTGGACCCGGAGTTCCGGGCCGATTCTCTGGAGCGCTTCGAGGCGGTACGGAGGTCCTTGGCAGGCGGGAGCATGTGGGGTGTTTGAGCAGCGCTCGATGCAGCTGGAGCGGATGGACTCGGAGGCCTTCGACGAGGTCCTTGCGAGGTCCAGTTTCCGCTTCATCGAGCGGGTGAACCGCTGGTTCGGGGGAAGCCGGATCGTCTGGGAATTCGTGCGGGCCGAGGCGGCGCGGCTGCGGGCAAGGCGCCCGTTGCGGGTGCTGGACATCGGCTCGGGGAGTTGTGACATCCCGATGGACGTCTGTGCCCGGGCGGCACGTCAGGGCATCGACGTCACCTTCACCTGCGTCGAACACAATCCCCAAGCGGTCACCCGGGCCCGGGAACGGCTCGACGCCCGGCCCGGCCTGCCCATCCGGGTTGCGTGCGAGGACATCCGCCGGCACCGTCCCGCGGCGCTCTACGACGCGGCCGTGGGGTCTATGGTCTTCCATCACCTGAGGGATGCGGAGATCCCGCCTCTGCTGGGGGCTCTTCGGGAGATGGTCTCAGGCGGGATTCTGATCAACGATCTGGAGCGGTGTTGGCCCAACTGGCTCGGCGCCCACATTCTGTGCCTGCGGGAGTGTCCGGATGTGCGGCATGATGCCACGCTGTCGGTTCGACGCGGGTTCCGGTTGGGGGAACTGGGTGCCCTTCTCGGGGAGGTGCCGGGAGTCAGGGCAGAGATCCGTCGGAGGTGGCCCTTCCGCGTGGCCGCGGTGGTCCGGCGAGAAGAGGCGGAACCCGGAATGGAATTCCCATGACAGACCATCCGGTCCAGATCCGGGCCCTGACCACCGCCAATCCGACCTGGTACGTGACCCAGGCCGAGGCCTTCACACATTACCAAACCCTCTTCCGCCTAGAAGACGGGGAACGAGACCTGTATCGCCGACTGCTGCTCGATGGCCCGATCCGGGGACGGCACATCGCCATGGATACTCCCGGGGAAGCGACCGAAACCAACGCCGACGCGCTCAATCAACGCTACCTGAAGCACGGACGACGGCTCGGCGCGGAGGCGGTCCGTCGGGCGTTGGCCGAAGCGGGCGTGTGCCCGTCCGAGGTGGGGGGCCTGGTGGTGAACTCCTGCACGGGGTACCTCTGCCCGGGGCTGTGTTCCTACGTTCTGGAGGATGTGGGGCTGCCCGATACGACCCGCTACGCCGACCTGATGGGCATGGGGTGCGGCGGAGCGCTGCCCAACCTGTCGGTGGCCATGGGAATGATCGCGGGCACGGGCGGCAGGCCGGTGCTGAGCGTGGCGGTCGAGGTCTGCACCGCCACCCTGTTCATGGGAACCGACCCGGGGCTGATCGTGAGCAACGCCATCTTCGGGGACGGTGCTTCGGCGGCGCTCCTGCTCCCGGGCGGCGACCCGCGTGCCTGCACGGGCATGCCCCTCCTGCTGGACTACGAGAGCGGCCTGTTCCCGCGGCACCGCGGCGACCTGCAG
>JAFGRS010000029.1 GCA_016935045.1 Lentisphaeria bacterium
GGCAGGTCAAGGGCACGATTCACTGGGTCAGCGCGGCGCATGCCAGGGATGCGGACGTGCGCCTGTACGACCGCCTCTTCCTCGAGGGAGACCCGGATGACGCTCCCGCGGGGCAGGATTTCACGGCATCGCTGAACCCCGACTCTCTGAAGGTGTTGACCGGCTGCAAGGTGGAGCCGGGTCTGGGGAGTGCGGTTCCGGGCGTGACGTACCAGTTCGAGCGTCTGGGGTACTTCTGCGTCGACAGCCGGGATTCGCGGCCGGAGGCGCTGGTGTTCAACCGGGCCGTGCCCCTGCGGGACACGTGGGCGAAGATTGCGCAGAAGGTGGCGGCGAAGCCCGAGCCGGCAGGGAAGCCGGCGGCCCCGCCCCAGCCGGTCCCGCTGGCGGAGAATGTGGTATCCATTCCGATCGAGGACTTTGCGCGTCTGCGCCTGGCGACGGCGAAGGTCATCCAGGCCGAGCCGGTCCCGGGAGCAGACCGCCTGCTCCGCCTGCAGATCGACCTGGGCAGCGAGAAGCGTCAAATCGTGGCGGGCATCGCGGCCGCGTACCACCCGGGCGACGTGGTGGGACGGACCATTGTGGTGGTGACCAATCTCCGGCCCGCCGTGATCCGCGGTGTGGAGTCCAACGGGATGCTCCTGGCCGCCAAGGCGAAGGGAACACTGCGTCTGGTGACCGTGGACGGGGACATCCCGCCCGGGGCGTCGGTGAGCTGAGACCGCGCGCTTGCCGCGCCCGGGGCGGACGTTGGGCCATGCGGCTTGGATGTCCGTCGTAGAGCAATGGCCTGCAAGCACCGACGGTTCGGCCCCGCATTGCTGCCTGCGCAGGAGCGCCCGCGGCCCTGCGGGCATTGGCCGCGAGACGCGGCCGCTCCTGTCTCTGCATTCCTGACCGTCTCACCATGGACTGAAGCGCCCGCGGCCCTGCGGGCACAGACAATGGTGAAACGATCAGTACGTCTGGCCTCCGAACGGTATCGGTCCGCCTGGCCGGCACGATGCCTCGGGCATCACTTGCCTTTCCTGCTGGAACGGCTTCCGGAGGGCGAAGGGGAACCACTCTTGACGCTGCCCGTGCTTCCGGCGCCGGGGGTGACGTAGCCACCCCCCGGGGCGCCCGGAAGCGTCCCTTCGGGCACCGGCACGGCGCCGACGGTCGAGCCGCGGGAAGGAGCGGGAGCGGTGGGCGCAGGGACCGTCCTGACGGTGGGCACGGGAGCGCTGCGCACGGCGGGAGTGGGACTGACGGGCACGCGGGGGGACGGGACCACCTCGACGGAGCGTTGGCTGCCCGCCACCGCGGAGCGATCCGGGATGACGGCTGCGGGCGCGTTCCGGATCATCGGTGCAGGCAGGACCTTCGTGCCCGTGTCACGGCTCGGTTCGGTGCCGCGGTACACCTGCACGGAACGGTTGGTCTCGCCGGCCGCCGGCGGCAGCGTGTTACGCGAGGGGGTCTGGACGAGTCCCCGGTCGAAGGGAGAAGGGACGTTGGCGCCGGATTCGGGACGCATCTCCTTGCCCTGGGAACCACGGTCCGGGCTCGTTCGAGGGGCGGGAGTCCCCTGGTCGCCGCGGGGAGGAACGCTGCGCTCCACATCCCGCACCGGGGGGGAGACGGGCTGGGCGGCCCCCTTGTCGCCACGGGAATCCCCACGTTCCACGCCGCGGTCGGGCGCCGGCGCCGGCGCCGTCCGGCCACCCGGGTTGCGGTCGACCGTCTCGGGCTTGGCCCTCGGCGGCTCGACGGACCGGGAAGGGGGTTCGGGCACCCGTGCCGGCGTCGGCGGCTGGACATCGCGGGAGGGTTTCCCGGTTTCCCTGGAAACGTCCGGTGTATCGTAGCGCCTATCCGGCAGAGTGCTGCGTGAGGGGAGGTCGCGCCGGTTCGCATCGGTCTCGCCACCGGTCGCGCGTTCGGACTTCCCGGTGGGCCAGGAGGGTTGGCTGCCGGAGGGGGTGACGGAACGGCCTTCCTGGCGGTAGTCCGGGCGGTCGGCTTCCCGGGGGCGGCCGGGGGTGGTTTCCACTTTGCCGTAGCGGCTGACATCGCGTCCGGACACGGGTGCCCGGGCGGTGGCCTCGCGTTCGTTCCAGCGTGTCTTGTCGCGGTAGTAGTTCGAGGGGCTGCGGGAGACGAGTTCCGGTTTGGGAGGGGGTTCAATTTTGCGTATGGACGAGCTGTAGCGTTCGGGGTGTCGTCCGGGCGGGCCGTACCAGCGGTCGTAGTAGTGGTATCCGTGCTGGTAGGAGGGCCCGTAGTAGGGTGGACGGTGCTGGTAGCCATGGTAGGCGTAGTAGCGCTGGTAACGATGGTGGCGGTGATGCCAGTCGTCGTCGTAGTAGGCGAAGCCGAAGACGAGTCCGCCCCATTTCCAGCCGATATGCCAGCCGAAGTACCCCGCGGTGTAGCCGACGTAGACGTAACTCGGCGTCCAGTCGTACACCCGGACATAGGTCACGGGGTAGATGGGACAGGTGGGAGGAATGGTGTAGATGACTCCCGGCACACTGACGCAGACGCTCCAGGGACCGATGGCGCTGCCGCCCCAGTACCATGCCCCGTCCAGGCAGAGGTAGTAGTACGGGGCCACCCGGACGACCGAGTAGGGCGTGTTGACTGCGTAGTACACCTGGCTCGTACCCACCTGAACGTACTGCGGCTCGCCGTAATACTCGACGGTGACGGTGACCGGTTCACGGGCCACCGAGCGCACGCTGGGGAGTTGGGCGTCGCGGACGACTTCGGCGGCGACCTGTGTGCCGGGCACGCTTGCCAGGACGCCGTACTTCGGCGAGTCGGGGGGGATCGAAGCGAAGGTGGCGGGCAGGCGTTCCGGGAGGACGGGTTCCCAGGGTCCCCGGTCCAGGGACCGGGCCGCGAACCAGCGTCCGGCCAGCAGCACGTAGTGCTTTTGCTCGCCGATTTCGAGGAACAGGTCGGCATCGGTGTTGGTCACGTAGAGCAGTGTGGTACCGGGGATCACGGTGTAGCGCGGGTCGCCCTCCGTGACCAGCACTTCGGTCGGTCGGGTCGCGATGAGGACTCGCGGTTTGCCTGGCAGGCTCTGCAGGGGGACGCCCGCCTGCGCGGCCGCGCGGGTGACCGAGGCCGGCACGGCCGGCGCCTCCTGCCACGGCCCGGTATATGCCGCCGCGCCAAGGTACTCGTCGCCGAGCAGCAGGAACCACTGTCCGCTGCCCTTCTGCATGACCATGAAGGCGGAGGTGTTGGCCACCGCGAGGAGGTCCGTCCCGGGCAGGTCTTCGAGCACGGGCTCCCCATCGAGACGGATCACGACGGTCGGATAGGGCACCCAGAGAATGTCGGGCACGGCCTGGCTCCCGGCCACTGCCGCTTCCATGGCGGCGGCTTCCCGCTGCAGGCTCTGCAGGAGCGGATCGAGGAGCAATTCCATGCCGATCGTGCCCCGCCCGAGGATCCGTCCCAGCATCTCGGCGTCGGCGGGGGCGTCGGCCGGGAAGCGGACCACGTCGGTGCGGAAGCCGAGAACCACGGCAGTGCGCCGCTCCCGGTCGACCCGCAGCCGCATGCCGAACCAGACGGCGCCGAAGACGGGTTCTTCCCGGTTACGGATGACCGACAGGGCGGCCCGTCCCGTCATCCAGTCGTCGTCGTAGGACTCGATCTGGGGTTCGTAGAGTGCCACCTGATAGGGGTCCGCGACCATACGCCGCGGCCAGGGCGAAGCGTCTTCCTGGGACCTGCTCGCCACGGCGGCCAGCAGGACAGCGGCCGCTGCGAGGGCCGTACCATGCCATGCCTTTCTCGCTGACTGCCTTTTCATGATCCGGTCCTTTCCTTTGCCGCCGTCGTCTTCGGCACCCGTCGTTCCCGGGGCGGCACCCCCGAGCGGCGGTATCCACTCGTACGTCTCTGCTGCCATGGACGTTGCCGGCAACGCCCTTATTCATCGCGGCACGGAATTCCGCAGCCGTCGCCGTGCAGGGCGGCCCGGTAGCGGAGCCTGACGGCGGGTTCCCCCCGGGCCGCGCGCCCGAATTCCGCCCGGCGGACCCCCGGCACCCAGATCACCGTGTCCCCGCTGAGGAGCAGGGGCACGCGGCGGCGCCGGTCCCGCGGCACCTTCGCCTCGGTGAACAGGTCCTGGAGTTTCACGGCCGAATGCCTGCCGAAGGGGACCAGGCGGTCGCCGGGACGCCAGGAGCGCACGTGCAGCGTTGCCGCTAGGGCGGACTCTCGGAAGATCTCGCAGGCGACATCGGGGTCGAGGATGGCATGCCGCACGTCCGCCACGGGTTCGGCCTCGAAGCCCGCGCCGGTTTCGGGGAGATCGAGCACGGCGTCCCGGCGCCAGGTCCAGGAGCGTTCGCCGAGGGGTTCCTGTTCCCGGGCCAGGCGGATTCCCTTTGCCGTGAGAGCGACGGTGACGCCGCTGCCGAGGGGCACCAGGGTCGACCCGGTGCGGAAACGCGCCGCGGCCTCCCTGAGGCGGTGGACCCCTTCCCGCGAGGGGATGATGTCCGTTCCCGTCTGCGCCTGCAGCCAGA
>JAFGRS010000270.1 GCA_016935045.1 Lentisphaeria bacterium
CGGGGAGGGAAAAGGGGGGGGCGAGGCAACGCCTTCCTCCCGTCCCGAATCGGCGCTCCACTGCCGCAAGGGCAGTGGCGGCGGGGACCGTTTTCCGGACACGGGGCTGGAGGGAAGGATCTCACAGGGGCCGTTCATCCAGTTGGTCGGGCAGCACGGGGTAGTCGCCGTCGAAACAGGCGCAGCAGAAGTCTTCGGCCCGGCGGGCGCGGACGCAGGAGAGCATGCCGTTGCGGGAGAGGTAGGCCAGGCTGTCGAGCCTCAGGGAACGGGCCGCGTCCGCGGCGGGCACCTTGTTGGCGAACAGTGCTTCGCGCTGGGGGAAGTCGATGCCGAAGTAGCAGCCGAAGCGATGCGGCGGGCAACTGACGCGCATGTGGACTTCCCTGGCGCCCGCTTCGCGCAGGGTGTGCACGCGGGAGCGGCTGGTGTTGCCGCGCACGATGGAGTCGTCCACCAGGCAGATGCGTTTGCCGCACAGGGCTTCGGGGATGGGGTGCAGCTTGTTGGTGGCGAGTTTGCAGCGCGTGGTGGTGAGGGCCGGGTCGATGAAGGTGCGGCCGATGTAGTGATTGCGGCTGAGGGCCATGTCCAGCGGGATTCCGGACTCTTCCGCGAAGCCGAGGGCGGCGTACATGCCGCTGTCGGGCACGGGCACGATGACATCGGCGTCGACGGGGGCTTCCCGGGCCAGCCGGCGTCCCATTTCCCGGCGGACCTCGTAGACGCTGTCACCGAAGACGTAGCTTCCGGGACGGGCGAAGTAGACATGCTCGAAGATGCAGTGGGCCCGGCGGGTGCACTCGGCGAAGCGGCGGGATTCGAGACGGTTGCTGGAGTCCCACACGATCATTTCGCCGGGCTCGACTTCGCGCATGGTGCTGGCGCCCGTGACCCCGAAGGCGATGGTTTCGCTGGCGACGATGTAGGCCCCGTCGTTGAAATCGCCGATGGCGAGGGGGCGGAAGCCGAAGGGGTCCCTTGCCGCGACCATGGCGTCCGCGGTCATGGCCAGCAGGGAGAAGGCGCCGCGGAGTTGCCGCAGGGCATCCTCGAAGGCATCCCAGATGCGTCCCCTGCAGCGGGTCATCAGGGCGCGGGCCATGAGATGGAGGATGATCTCCGTGTCGGTGGTGGTCTGGAAGATCGCGCCCTGGGCATGGAGTTCCCGGCGCAGGCTGCGCGCGTTGCAGATGGTGCCGTTGTGGGCAATGCCGATGGTGATTCCGGCCATATCCACCAGCAGGGGCTGGGCATTGGCGGCGATGGAATCGCCGGCGGTGCCGTAGCGCACATGGCTGATGCCGCGCTGGATGGCCCCACCCTCCCCGAGCCAGGACGTGGGCAGCGTGGCGAACACCTGCTCCACCAGCCCGGGCCCACGGTGCAGCCGGCAGGCGCCGTCCATGCTGACCATGACACCGGCGGCTTCCTGGCCGCGGTGCTGCTGGGCCTGGAGACCGTCGTGCAGACGTTCCAGGAGGCCTTCGCCCCCCGTCACGCCGCAGAGGCCGCAGTGTTCGCGTGGTTTGCGGTCGTTGTCCATGGGCACCTGTCCATCCTCCGGCGCGTCCATCGGCAGCCCGGCCGGCTCTGCCTCGTGCCGGCGTTGTGGCACATGCCGCTGCCGCACCCCGCCTGGTTCTCGGATCGTGTCGAGGCGTTCCGTTGGCCTCCGTCCGTGCCCGCGAGGCCGCGGGCGGTCCAGTCTCCTGGGCCCCGGTGCGCACACGTCAGGGGGGGCCCGCCGGGCGGCGGATTGGCCCCGCGGCCGTCGGGCACGCCGCCGGGCCCCTTGCGGTTCACGTCCGGGTCCCCGTGCCGGTTCGCCGCGGGGCGGACCGCGGGGCCCGGACCTGCCCGCCATCCCCGTCCGGAGCGGAGGCGAGGAGTCCCCCCGAGGCAGCGACGAAATCCCGGAACAGGGGGTGGGCTTTCAGGGGGCGCGAGCGGAATTCCGGGTGGAACTGGCAGGCAACGAACCAGGGGTGGTTTCGCAGCTCGACCATTTCGACCAGGGCGCCGTCCGGGGAGGTACCCGAGAAGATCATCCCGGCCTCTTCGAAGCGGCTTCTGTAGTCCGTATTGACCTCGTAGCGGTGCCGGTGTCGTTCGGCGATGTGGCGGCCTGCGTAGGCCGCGGCGGCCCGGGTATTCTCCCGCAGGTCACAGGGCCAGGCGCCGAGGCGCATGGTGCCCCCCAGGTTGCGTACGGCCTTCTGTTCCTCCATCAGGTGGATGACGTGGGCAGGCCCCTCGGGATCGAACTCCTGGCTGTTCGCCCCGGCGATGCCGCAGACGTTGCGGGCAAACTCGATCACCGCGCACTGCATCCCCAGGCAGATGCCGAGAAACGGGATGGTGCGTTCCCGGGCATGGGTCGCCGCCAGGATCTTGCCCTCGATGCCCCGGACGCCGAACCCCCCCGGAACGAGAATGCCGTCCACCCCCGCCAACACGGCGTCGGCCCCCTTCGCCTCGATTTCCGTTGCCTCGACCGGGCGAACCGTCAGCTCCAGGTCGTTGGCGATGGCGCCGTGGTCCAGGGCCTCGTAGATGCTCTTGTAGGCATCCCGCAGCCCGGTGTACTTGCCCACCACGGCGATCTCGCAGTGCCGGGCCTTGGGGGCCACGACGCGGTCGACGAAGGCGACCCAGTCATCGAGCTGCAGGTCGCGCACGTGCAGGTCGAGGAGTTCGAGGAGATAGGTGTCGAGTTCCTGCCGCGCCAGCTCGATGGGGACTTCGTAGATCGTCCTGGCAACATCGATCTCCTGGATGACCAGTTCCCGGCTGACGTTGCAGAACAGCGACAGCTTGCGCAGGTGCTCTTCCTCGAGGGGACGCTCGCAACGGCAGATCAGAATGTCCGGGATGATCCCGATCTCCCGCAGAATGCCCACGGACTGCTGCGAGGGCTTCGTCTTCATCTCCTGCGCGGCACGGATGTAGGGCACCAGGGTCAGGTGGATGAAAAGGCCATTCCTGGAACCGATCTCCTGGCGGTACTGACGGATGGCTTCCAGAAAGGGCAGCGACTCGATGTCACCCACCGTGCCGCCGATCTCCGTGATCGCGATGTCCACCTCCGGCCCGTCCAGCACCCGGATGGCGTTCTTGATCTCGTCGGTGATGTGGGGAATCACCTGCACCGTCTTCCCGAGGTAGTCCCCGCGCCGCTCACGCTCGATCACGGTCTGGTAGATGCGTCCCGTGGTGTAGTTGCTCTCGCGCCTGCAGCTGACATCCGCAAAGCGCTCGTAGTGGCCGAGATCCAGGTCCGTCTCCGCGCCATCGTCGGTGACGAAGACCTCGCCGTGCTCGTAGGGAGACATGGTCCCCGGATCCACGTTCACGTAGGGGTCCAGCTTCTGGATCTGCACCCGATACCCACGGCGCTTGAGCAGCAACGCGATGGAGGCCGCCGTGATCCCCTTGCCCAGGGAACTCACCACCCCCCCCGTGATGAACAGGTGCTTGGTTACGTGCTCGCACTTCTTCATGGATCCGCCCTGCCCGCTTCGCACCGCTGCATGGCACACGCCCGCAGCCGACCCGCCCGCACCCGCCCCCCCCCTCCGCCACAACCGCCGCCCCGGGCATGCCCAACATACCGCAACAGGGGCAAACCCGCCCGATGCTCAGAAATGCATGGGAAACCTATTAGCACGCAGAATGCCAATGACCACCGAGAAGGATCATACTCTTTTTGCCGCCAGTGGTTTATATACCCTGTTCCCGTCCCCTCGTCCGTTCTTCTTCATCACGTTTTTGTTCCGTTTCACGAGCGATGGCGCACGACAACGTGGCGCACGCCGCGATCTCGGCACAAAAACGTAGCCCTGCGGCCGGGCGGGAGATCCGTGTTTGGAGCGCGGGCTGGGTGTATAGTATAGGGTATGGCGTGTAGCGGCGGCGCGGGTCCCCGCCGCCACTGTCCCTGCGGCAGGGGAGCGACGATCCGGGAGAAGGGGGAAGAGCGGCGGCGCGCCCCCCCTCTTCCCCCTCGTCGGCGCTCCACCGGGACCGGCCCGGCGGCGGCGTCACGGGCGTTGCTGCCGATCTCGAAACGCGCTGCTGGAGAACGGAAGCATGCACCGACAGGGTCGGATTGTCTTCCTGGGCTGCATCGGGATGTGCGGCGTCGTCTGCTGTGCGCCCCTCGAGCAACGGGCCCGGGCGATCGTGATTCCCGTGATCGAGATGGAGGATGCCTCCCCGCGGGAGATCCTCGAGTACATCCGCCTGCAGGCCAGGGAACGGGACCCCGAGGGACTGGGCATCAACATGCTGTTCCGTTTCAGTCCGGCAGGACGGCGGATCTACGAGGAGAGCACCTTCACGCTGCAGCTGCGCAACGTGCCGTTTTCCGAGGTCGTACACTACCTCCACCTCCTCACCGGCCTGAAGTACCGCTACGACCCCTACGCTCTGATCCTCTTCGACACGGCCGGCGCCGGGGAGAAGATGGACACCCGGGTGTACAACATCAACGCCGGAGTCCTGCACACCCGGCGCACCCGCGCCCGGCCGGAGAAGATCGACGGGCTCGAGGACGACGACGGGGACGGCGACTGACCGGCCCTCGAGCCGGGAGCACAGCGCCTGTTGTGCGGGCAGGGCGGATTCACTCAGCGTCCCATCATCGTCTGCACGCCCCGGAGTGTGCCCGCAGGGGGAATCGGCTCAGCAGGAGCTTCGCCCTCCATTCCGAACCGAGTACGCGCCGCCCCATCCCCTGGAGGGCGAAGCTCCTGCTGAGCCGGTTCTCGGATTGGACTGAGGCGTTACGGCATTACGCGGTCCCGCGGGTGAAGACTGCCTTTCCCGCGCTATATTGTTCGATTCGGCCCGGCCGCTCGCGGCGGTGGCCGCCCTGCCGATAGGCAAGGGGCAACACACTCAACGTCCCGGAATAGCCTGAGCGCCCGCGTCCCTGCGGGCGCACTTCCGGCAGTGCCCGCGTCCCTGCGGGCGCAGTCCGTGAGGTGCGGACGATTCTGAGACGGTTGGCAGGCCCAACATGCAGGCCGGGGCGGGGTTTCCTCGTTCCGGCCTGTTGCCATGGACACTTTGCGCGGTATGCAGCAGGACAAGCTCAGAAACGTTGCCATCATTGCCCACGTGGACCACGGCAAGACGACGCTGGTGGACCAGTTCTTCCGCCAGAGCGGCATGTTCCGGGACAACCAGCAGGTCGCCGAGCGGATGATGGACTCGATGGACCTGGAGCGGGAGCGGGGCATCACCATTGCCTCGAAGAACGGCGCCTTCCACTACCGCGACTACCGCATCAACATCATCGACACCCCGGGTCATGCGGACTTCGGCGGGCAGGTCGAGCGGGTGTTGAAGATGGCCGACGGGGCGCTGTTGCTGGTGGATGCGCAGGAGGGTCCCATGCCGCAGACGTATTTTGTGCTCAAGAAGGCCCTTTCGCTGCACCTGACGGTGATCGTGGTGATCAACAAGATCGACAAGCCGGCGGCCCGTCCGCACTGGGCGGTGGATCAGGTGTTCGATCTGTTTGTCAAGCTGGGGGCGCCGGACCATCTGCTCGACTTCCCGGTGGTGTATGCCTGTTCGCGCGACGGGTACGCCATGGACGAGTTGGACGGGGAGCGCCGGGACCTGACGCCGTTGTGCGAGAAGATCGTGAATTACATTCCCGCGCCGACCGGCTTTGCGGATGCTCCCTTGCAGATGTTGGTCAGCAGCATCGATTATTCTCCCTATCTGGGGCGGTTGGGGATTGGCAAGATCAGTGGGGGCACGCTGAACGTGAATCGGGAGATCGCGGTGGTCCTTCGGGACGGGAGCATCCGTCCGGCGCGGATCACGCAAGTCTTCCGTTTCGACGGCACGCAGCGGGAGGCGGTGGACGTGGCCGGGACCGGCGAGATCGTGGCGGTGGCGGGCATGGACGAGGTGACGGTGGGCTGCACCTACACCGACCCGGATGCCCCGCGGCCCCTGCCGCCGATGGACATCGACCCTCCCACCATCAGCATGAACCTGATCCCCAACGACTCTCCCTTTGCCGGCCGGGAGGGGACCTACGTGACCAGCCGCCACCTGGCCGAAAGACTCCGGCGGGAGACCATGAGCGACGTGGCGCTGCACCTCGAAGCGCTGGGCGACGGCAGCGGCTTCCGCGTCAGCGGGCGGGGTGAGTTGCATCTCTCCATCCTGATCGAGCGCCTGCGCCGGGAGGGCTACGAGTTCCAGGTGACGCGTCCGCAGGTGATTTTCCGGTACGAGGGCGGCGTCCGTCTGGAACCCTACGAGGAGCTTACCGTGGATGCCGCCGAGGAGCACATGGGATCGGTGATCGAGAAACTGGGGATCCGCCGGGGCCTGATGGTGGGGATGGAAACGGCCAACGGAATGGCCCGCCTGATCTACCGGATTCCGACCCGGGGCCTGCTCGGTTTCCGCAGCGAGTTTCTGACCGAGACCAAGGGCATGGGGGTGATGAACTACGTGTTTGCGGAGTACGGCCCGTATGCCGGGGATTTCCGCCATCGTTCGCGGGGGGTCCTGGTGTCGATGGCCGACGGCATGACGGTGGCCTATGCCCTGTTCAACCTGCAGGACCGGGGCCGGCTGTTCTGTGGTCCGGGGATGCCGGTGTACCGGGGGCAGATCGTAGGCGAACACTGCCGCGAGAACGACCTCAGCGTCAACCCCACGAGGGGCAAGAAACTGACCAATGTCCGGGCGGCGGGATCGGACGAGAACGTGATCCTGTCTCCGCCTGTCGAGATGAGCCTCGAAGACTATATTGCCTACATTAACGACGACGAACTCGTCGAGGTGACGCCCAAAGCCCTGCGCCTGCGCAAGCGCGCGGCGCGCAACGGCTGACCCGGGCGTCGCGGAGCGTGGCACGGTCCTGCGTTGGGCGGCAGGGGTCTGCCTGCCTGGCGCAGCTCCCCGCGAAGCCTCGAATGGGCCTGGCCGTGCACCCGGTCGGAGAGGAGACAGGTCTGATGCGCACGGCCCGCGAAGGCGAGAGCGTTCTCCTGCATTGGTTCTGCCGTCGGGACGACGGGACCCCGCTGGAGACCACGCTGCAGGGCCCTCCCACGGAGATGGTTCTGGGGGAGGGGCTGTTGCCGGCGGCGGTTGAGGGGATGGTTGTGGGGATGAGCCCCGGGGAGACGCGGCGGATCCGTGTCGAGCCTGAGGCTGCCTTCGGGCCGTACCGCGAGGAACGGGTGCTGCGGGTGGCACGGGACCGTCTCACGGCCACCGCGGAGCCGCAGCCCGGCATGTTGGTGGAGCTGAGGGATCCGGGACCGGGGGGCATGAGGCAGGGAATGGTGATCGAACTTCTCGGAGACGAGAACGTCCTCATCGACGGCAACCATCCCCTCGCGGGCGAGGTGCTGCAGTACGAGGTCACCCTGGTCGGCTTCCCCTCATGAGGATGTGACGGAGAGAACAGGCGACATGCATGGGCCCCCCGACCGCGAAGGGACCGGGCGCAGGACGGTGGACCCTGCGGCGGCGCCGGCCCCTGATGGTGTGGTGCGTGTGTTCCTGGGCTGGGACAGACCCGTGGCGACGGCTGCCGCGGAGTGGTTGTGTGCGGGCTGGCAGGGGGGACCCCTGGTCCTGGACGACGTGCTGGCGCTGGTTCCCACGGCTCAGTCTGCCCGCCGTCTGCGCCTGGCGCTGGCGTCCCACGCCGCTGTCGGCGGCGGGGGTGCTCTGGCGCCTCGGGTCCTGACTCCGGAGGGTTTGCTGCGGCGGACGTGTGTGGCGGCGGCAACCGCGAGTCCTCTGGAAGTCCTGGCGGCCTGGACGGGGGTGCTGCGGGAGGCCCGTCCGGAGGATCTGGGGCACCTTTTTCCGCGGCTGGCGGAGGGTCCCTTTGCCGGGATCGAGCACGCTCTCGGAGCGGCGCGCAGACTGGCCGAGGTGCAGGGCCTCCTGGGCGAGGGCGGCCTGACCATGGCCGAGGCCGCGGAGACCCTTGCGGAAGCCTTTCCGGACCCGGAGCGCTGGGGCGCCGAGCGCTGGCACGAGTTGGTGCGCCTCGAAGAAGCCTGTTGCCGGCGGCTGGAACGCCTCGGACTGCGCGAACGGAACCGGGCGCTGCGGGAGGGAGCGCGCCGTGCGGCGGGCCTCCCCGAGAGCGTCCGGAGGGTGGTCCTGATCGCGCTGCCGGACCCCATGCCCCTGGCCCTCGAATGCCTGGGGCACCTGGCCGGTCGATGCCCCGTGACCGTCCTGGTACAGGCGCCGGCGGAACTGGCGGACCGCTTCGACGCCTGGGGCAGACCGAAGACGGAGGCCTGGGCGCGCCTGGAGCCGATCCCGATCCGGGAGACCTTCGTTCACGTGGCCGCCGATCCCCAGGATCAGGCCCGCCAGGCAGTGGCCTGTCTCGACGGGATCCCTTTTGGCGACGCGGCGGTGGGTGTGCCCGACGCCGAGGTGGTGCCGCACCTCCAGCTGGCGTTGCGCGAGGCGGGGATTGCCGCCTATGATCCGGCCGGGGTGCCGTTGGCATCGACGGCCCTGTGGGACCAGTTGCGTCTCCTGGTGGAGTTGGCGGCGGAGGACCGTTTCGAGAGCTTTGCCGGGCTCATGCGTCATCCCGACTTCCTGCGCTGGCTGGAGGGGAAGGGTGTGCGTGCGCCGGTGAGCCTGCTCCTGGGCGCGTTGGATAGGTTGCAGAACCGTCACCTGCCGCAGACCTTCCGCGCGGTGGAGGGTTGGGCCGAGGCGGCCGCAGCGGCCGGCGAGCCCGGCGGGGCGGACCTCGCGGCGGCCTGCCGACAGACCCGCGGACTGCTGCGGCGCCTGGGGCGGGAAGACCTCGCCACGGATGCGGTCCTGACCCTCCTGCACGAACTCTACGCGCCCCGTGTGCTGCGGGAGGAGTCGTCCGGGGACCGGCTCTTCACGGCCGCGGCCGAGTTGGTCGGCGAGGCCCTCGGGGAGCTGGATGCGCCGGCCCTGGTGGACGCGTGGCCGCGGCCCCTGGACCGGTTGCGGCTCCTGGTCGGGCACATGGCCGGCCTGCGCCTCTACCCGGACCCCGACGACGACGGTCTCGAGCTTGACGGCTGGCTGGAACTGCTCTGGAATGACGCGCCCCACCTGGTGATCACCGGCTGCAATGAGGGCAAGGTGCCCGAGAGCATCGTGGGACACGTCTTCCTTCCCGACGCGGCGCGCCGCGCGCTCGGGCTGATGAACAACGACCAGCGCCTGGCGCGGGATGCCTACCTGCTGCGGACGCTGCCGGCGTCGCGCCTGCGGGACGGATCCGTCCACATCGTCCTCGGCCGCATCCGTGCCGACGGCGACGCCCTGCGGCCGTCAAGGTTGCTGTTCCGTTGCGACGATTCCGAGTTGCCCGGGAGAGCCCTGCACCTGTTCGGGGAACTCCCTCCCAGGGCCGAGGCCCTGCCCTGGCAGCGGGCCTGGACCTTGCGCCCCCCTGCCCTGCCTCCGCCCGACACCGTGTCGGTGACCGCCTTCCGCGATTATCTCACCTGCCCGTTCCGTTTCTACCTGCGGCGGGTGGTCGGCATGGAACGCCTGGACGACCGCAGGAGCGAGTTGGACGCCCTCGATTTCGGCAACCTCTGCCACGGCGCCCTCGAAGCGTGGGCCCGGGAGCCCGGGCTGCGGGACGCCGACGACGCCGATGCCATTGCCGAATTCCTCATCGGCCAGGCGCGCCGGGCGGTGCTGGACCGTTATGGCAGCCCGGACCTGTCGGCGGCGGTGGCGGTTCAGTTCGAGGCCGCCTGTCAGCGCCTTCGGGCGGCGGCGCGGGTACAGGCGGAACAACGGCGCCAGGGCTGGCGGATCGTGGACAGCGAGCATGCCCTGGGGAGGGGCCGCGGGGTGGACCTGGGGGGCCTGCGGGTGCGCGGCGTCGTGGACCGCATCGACCGCCACCCGGACGGACGGCTGCGGATCCTGGACTACAAGACCGGCGAGAAACCCAGACCCCCGGCGGAGGAACATCTCGGCCCGCCCGGGAGCGACAGCGGCGCCGGGGAGGACCCCTGCCGCGCTCTGTGCCTCGTCGGCGGACGGCAGCGGCGCTGGAAGGACCTTCAGCTTCCCCTGTACGCCCTGCTGCTCCGGGACGAGCTGGGCGCCACCCCCGAGTGCGGCTACTTCGTCCTGCCCAAGGCGGTGACGGAAACCGGCGTACTGACGTGGGAGGACCTGGACGAGTCCCTCCTGGCGGCGTCCCGTGCCTGCGCCGAGGCCTGCGCCGAGGCCATCCGACGCGGTGTCTTCTGGCCGCCGGCCGAGACGGTCCCCTTCGACGACTTCGAGGCCATCTTCTTCGGCAGCGCCGGGGAGAGCGTGGATCCGGCAGCCATCCCCTTTCTCCGGGGCGAGGTGGGGGCTCGGGCGGAGGGAGTGCCGCCGTGAGCCTCGGAGATCCGGATGGGGCGGAAAACGGAGGATACCAACACCGACGGCACCGTCAGCCGACTCCATTCCTCTTGCGGCAGTGGGGCCCCGATCCGGGAGAAGGGAGGAAGAGCGGCGGCGGCGCCACGGTCGGCTCCGGGTCCCCCGCCGCCACTGTCCAGCGCAGGCGGGTCCGATTCAGCGCAGGGAGACGATGCTGCCGGAACTGCTGACCACGCCCCACACTTCCTCACGCCCGTTGTAACGTCCCCCCGAGATGCGCAAGCGGACCTTCGCATTGCCGCCCAGATCGACGTACGAGTTCCCGGTATAGAGTCCTCCCTGGCGGGCGGCGTGTTCATCGGCAAAGAGCGCGTTGAAACCGATGTTGTGGTCGCCGACCACAGGGGTATCGAACAGGGAGGGGGCCAGTTCGATCTCCCCGTCGGCCATGAGATACGTCTCCGAGGGCCGCGGCAGTTCCCCCTGTTTGACGCCCGCGTCGCTGGCGCCGGTGAGGGGATTCGAGGGACCGTCCTCGAAGACCGCGAAGTTGCCCACGTATCCGGCCGCCGACAGGCCCGGGCGCTCCAGATTGTGCCCGCGAGGCCGCGGGCGCTCCAGATTGTGCCCGCGAGGCCGCGGGCGCTCCGGCATTGTGATGCAACGATGAGTATGGTTAATTGGGTATAGCAGGACAGCGGCCGGATTGCAGGCCATGGAGAGAGACGATGTTCGTTGACATGCACTGTCACGCCTATCGCAGGCCGCCTCCGGTCTACCCCTTTCAGACGCCGGAGCAGGTCCTGTGCCGCTACGACGCCCTGGGCATCGAGAAAGGCGCTCTGTTGCCCGTCGTCAGCCCGGAGATCTACCTGCCCCAGGCCAACGAGGACATCCTCGATATGGTTACGGAGCATCCGGACCGCTTCTTTGCCTTCTGCAACATCGACCCTCGGGCCATGACCAATTCCGCCCGGGCGCCCCTCGGGGACCTGCTGCGGCACTACCGGGACCGCGGCTGCCGGGGTCTGGGCGAGGTGATGCCCAACCTGCCCCTGATGCACCCCATGGTGCAGAACCTGCTCTATCACGCGGAGTCCGTGGGCCTGCCGGTGGTGTTCGACGGGTCGGACCAGACGGAGGGCGATTTCGGCCTCTACGACGACCCGGGTCTGCCTCAGCTCGAACACACCCTGCAACGCTTCCCGGACCTGATCCTCTTCGGCCACGGTCCGGTGTTCTGGTCGGAGATCGGGCGCCTCGAGACACCGGGGGAACGGGCCTCCGTCTTCCGCCTGCAGGGGGGGCAGGTGGGCTGCCGGCCCAGCGGTCCGATCCGGGAGGAAGGCGTAGTGCCCAAGCTGCTGCGGCGCTATCCCAACCTCTACGGCGACCTTTCGGACCGCAATCCCTATCTCGCCCTCACCCGCGACCCGGAGTACGGGCCGCGCTTCCTGACGGAGTTCCAGGATCGCCTGCTGTTCGGTACCGACCTCTGTTCCCCGCAGATGCCGGTGCCCCTGGTGGACCTGCTCCTGGAATGGCGTGACACGGGAAAGATCACGCCGGATGTCTTCCACAAGGTCGCCCGCGGCAACGCCATCCGGGTGTTTGGGCTGGGTTGAGCGGGGGGCACCGTTCCGCGGAGCCGTATCCTGGGATGCCGCCCGGGGACCGTGCGGCCTACGGGAGAGAGGGGATGGGGCGCGGAGGGCCGCGCCCCCTACTGGGATTGCTCGATTTCCCCGTACCGGCCGGCGCCCTCGACGGCCGATCCCCTTCCGGGATGGGGCGCGGAGGGCCGCGCCCCCTACTGGGATTGCTCGATTTCCCCGTACCGGCCGGCGCCCTCGACGGCCGATCCCCTTGCGAGTTTCACTGATCCACTACGAGCAGGGGGCCGCCGGCGTTGACCGCACGGGAAACGGGGCGACATTACGAACCGGATCGGTGCCGGTTCCCGGACGGGTCCCGGGCACAGGCAACAGACACCCTTTACTTTTTTTTGAGGAAGCAAGCATGGCGGACACCTCTCTCCAGGACCTCTTCGCCGAGCGCATCGGCGGGGCCCGGTTCGGCAAAGACACCACCATCTACAAGTTCGAGAAGATCAAGCGCGCCAAAGCCGCGGCCCAGAAGGCCCATCCGGACATCGAGCTGATCGACATGGGCGTCGGCGAGCCGGATGACATGGCCTTCCCCGAGGTCCTGCAGGCGCTCTGCGAGGAGGCCTCGCGCTGGGAAAACCGCACCTACGCGGACAACGGCATCCCGGAATTCCGCGAGGCCGCCGCGGCCTACATGGCGGACCTGTACGGGGTTTCCCTCGACCCCGCCTCCGAAATCTGCCACTCCATGGGCAGCAAGGCAGCCCTGGCGCTGCTTCCGGTCTGCTTTGTCAATCCCGGCGACGTGGCCGTGGTGACGGTGCCGGGCTATCCGGTCATGGGGACCTGGGCCGCCTACATGGGGGGCGAGGTCGTCTCTCTGCCGTTGACCAAGGCCAACGCCTTTCTGCCGCGGCTCTCGGACCTGACGGTCGACGGGCGGCGGCGCGCCAAGCTGATCTACCTGAATTACCCGAACAACCCGACGGGGGCGTCCGCGACGGAGGCATTCTACGACGAGGCCATCGCCTTTGCCCGGGAGAACCGCATCCTGTTGGTGGTGGACGCTCCCTACGCGCCGCTGAACTTCGCGGGCAAGCCCCTGAGCATCCTCTCGCGGCCTGGCGGCAAGGACGTGGCGGTGGAGCTGCACAGCATGTCGAAGGGGTTCAACATGACGGGCTGGCGCCTGGGCTGGGTCTGTGGTCAGGCGGACGCCATCAACGCCTATGCGACCGTCAAGGACAATGCGGACAGCGGCCAGTTCCGGGCCGTGCAGAAGGCGTCCGCCAGGGCCCTCGGCATGCACCGCCTCATCACCCCCCGGATCTGCGAGAAATACCGCCGGCGCCTCGCCGCCCTCACCGAGACCCTGCGCTCCCTGGGGTTCGATGCCCAGATGCCCCGGGGATCGTTCTTCCTCTATGTCGAGATCCCCAAGGGGACCCGGGACGGGAAGACCTTCGCGTCCGCCGAAGCCTTCAGCCAATGGCTGATCATGGAGAAGCTGATCAGTACGGTGCCGTGGGACGACGTGGGGCATTTCGTGCGTCTCAGCGCCACCTTCGTGGCCCCCACGCCGGCGGAGGAAACACGCGTCCTCGACGAGGCCAAACGGCGGCTGAGCGCCTCAACCTTCGTCTTCTGATGCCGCCGGGGCCGGACATGACTCCCTCTCCCGCAGCGGAAACCTGGGACCTGTGGCAGGACGGCGCCCACCGCCCCGAGCGGAACATGGCGCTGGACGAAGCCCTCCTCCTCACCGCCCGGCAGCGCGGCCGGCCGCTGCTGCGCTACTACGGCTGGGACCGCCGGGCGGTGTCCATCGGCTACGTGCAGCACTACGACGCGGCTCCGGCGGGCTATGCGGTGGTGCGGCGCCCCACGGGTGGCGGGGTGGTGTACCACGATCACGATTTCACCTACACCGTGGTATTGCCCGCGGGGCACTGGCTGACGGGTGTGGACCGGGTGCGCAGCTACGGCGCCATCAACGGGGCGGTGCAGGCCGGTTTGGAGCGTTGCCGGCTGGAGGTCCGGCTTGCCACCTGCGAGATCCCGCACGGGGTGGACCGCCTGCGCATGGTCTGTTTCCAGAATCCGACGCGGTACGACGTGCTGTTGGCGGGGCGCAAGGTGGCGGGCAGCGCCCAGCGGCGGACGCCGGACGGGATTCTGCACCAGGGCAGCGTCCACTTCGGAGGTCCCTTGCCGGTCGCCCCGGCGCGTCTGGCGGAGGCGCTCTCGGCGAGCTTCCGCGAGATCATGGGGCTGAACCTGGTCCCCTGGACCCCCGCTGCCGGTTTCCTGGCCCTGGCCGCCGATCTCGAAACCCGAAAATACGCCACCGACGCCTGGAACCGGCGCCGTTGAAACCCGCCGCCACGCCGGAAAGACCCCGAATCGAGGCAGAAACCCCATGCTGACTCCCAGAGAGATCGTCTCGCCGACCGCCCGGTTCCGATCCCCCGAGCGGCTGGCGCGGTCGTTTCCCGCCCTGAACGTGTCCGGCGACGTCCCGGCGGACGGCTGAGTGCCCCCGTGGATGGAGAGGTCATGGAACGCTATGCGTTGCTCGGTTGGCCGGTGCGGCATTCGGTGTCCCCGCAGATGCAGGGGGCGGGTTTCCGCGCCCTGGGGATCGAGGCGACCTACGAGTTGATCGAGGTCGCCCCACCCGACCTGGATGCCTGCGTCCGGCGGCTGCGGGCCGAGGGATACGCGGGGTGGAACGTCACCGTGCCGCACAAGGAGGCCATGGCGGAGCGGATGGATGCGGTGGACCCTGCCGCCCGGGCGGCCCGCAGCGTCAACACGGTTCTGCACCGTGGCGGTCGGCTGTGCGGCCATTCCACGGATGGCTATGGTCTGGCCGCGGCGATCCGGGAGAGCTTCGGCATCGGAATCCCGGGGGGGCGTTTCCTGTTCCTGGGCGCCGGTGGTGCGGCCCGGGCCGCGAGCGTCGCCTTCGCCTGCCAGGGGGCGGCCGAAATCCAGATCGCGAACCGAACCATCGGCAAGGCCGAAGACGTGGTGCGCATCATCGCGGAAGTGGCGCCGCACTGCCGCGCCGCCGCCTTCCGACCGGACGACAGGGCGGCCCTCGCGGCGGCCATGGCCCGGGCCCAATGCCTGGTTCAGGCGACGTCCCTGGGCCTCCACCCCGGCGAGCCCATGCCCTGTGACCCGGCCTGTCTGCCCGGGACACTGGCGGTGATGGACATGGTGTACGGCGGCACGCCGTTCCTCGCCGCGGCCGCGCGGCGGGGTTGCCCGACAGCCGACGGGCGCGGCATGCTGCTGCACCAGGGGGTCCGCAGTTTCGAGATCTGGACCGGCCGTCCCGCCCCGGTTGCGGCCATGCGGCGGGGCCTCGAAGAAGCGCTGGAGGAGCGCCGGCGGCGGCAGGCCGTCGAGGCGGCAGGGGACAAGCATGCTTGAGCGCGAGACCGTGGCCCTGATTCTGCCCGTGATCACTGCGTTCGTGGGCTTCCTGGGCCTGGTGGTGGGCAGCTTTCTGAACGTGGTGGTCTGGCGCCTTCCCCGGGGCGAGTCTCTGCTGCACCCCGGCAGCCATTGCCCCAAGTGCGGGCATGCCATCCGGCCCTGGGAGAACGTTCCCGTGTTGAGCTGGCTCTGCCTGCGGGGCCGCTGCAGCCGCTGCGGTCTGCCCATTTCGGTGCGTTATCCGTTGCTGGAGGCAGCCACCGGGATCCTGTTTCTGGCGGTCTGGTGGCGGCTCTGGCAGTCGGCGATGCCGTTGTCGGCAGTGTGGGGCTTGCTGTACCTGGCCGCAGCGCTGCTGGCCGCCAGCCTGATCGACATCGAACACTTCCTGATCCCGGACCGGATCACCTTCTGCGGCATGGGCGTCGCGGCGACCCTTGCCATGCTGTTCCCCGAGAGCCATCTCGGCGCCGGATTGACGGGCCACGCCGGCAGCGACCAGGTGGTCACCGGATGGGCCCTCGGAGTGCTCCGCCGGCAGGGACCCGAATGGCTCATCCTCCCCCGCTCCGCCGCCCTCCTCGACGTGCTCCTCGGCGTCGGCATGGGGTTCGGAATGCTGTGGGCACTCCGGGAAGCCAGCCGCCGACTCTGGGGACGCCTCCGCGTGACCCCGGAAACGCCCGTCCGGGCAGTCTTCAGCGCCGAGGGTATCCGCACCGAGGACGGGACCCTCGACGCAGCCTGGGAGGACCTGCTCTGGCAACGCGGCGACCGCTTCCGTGCCTGGACCGCCCCAAACGACAACCCCGAGACTGCCCCGGAAAACCCCATCACCGTGACCCGCAACACCATCGCCCTCGATGGCCGGCCCCGGCCACGAAACGAACTGGAAACCACGGAACGGACCCTGACCGCGTGGGAGTTCCCCAGGGAAGTGATGGGACAGGGCGACCTCAAGCTCCTGGCCATGGTGGGAGCGTTCCTGGGGCCGGATGCCTGCGTCTTCGTCCTCATGCTGGGCTCCTTCGCGGGCTGCGGCTGGGGCATCGGGAGACTGCTGGCCGGACGCACCCGGGCGCCCCTGCCCTTCGGCCCCTTTTTGGCCGCGGCCACCCTGTTCTGGATCCTGGCCGCGAGGGCCTTCGTGTCCTGGTACGCCGGCGCCCTGTTTGGATGACCTCCCGCGGCCCGCGCCGCCATCGTCCCTGCCGCACCGGGGCGACGATGCGGACAGAGGAGAAGCCGAGTCGCGCCCCGGGTCCCGGCCGCCACGGTCCGGGGCGGTGCGAATCATGTGATGATTGTACTTGCAAACTGGATGGCAGGTGGTAATATTGGATGTGGCTTTGATCGTCGCGACGCTCCTTTCGAGGGTGTCGGGGTCGGGCGTGAGAGAGAGGGTTTGTGCATGTTCTGGGCTCGGGGCCCCGTCCGGTGCATTTTGAGAGGCGTACACGGGGCTGCAAATCGAGGTCACAACCAGGCGTCTGCAATACGGGAGTGATCCATGGGTAAGCTGGGTACATTCTTCGGCATCATCGCGGCAGTCCTGGCCATTGCAGCGGCGGCCCTGAGTTTCCTCATCTCACAGAAGCGGGCCCTCTACGAAGAACGGGCGGGCAAGCTGGCCGGCACCGTCGCCGGCATGGTCCAGAAGATGGACCAGAACAGCAATACCGGCCTCGCGGCCACCATTACCTTCACCGCGGCCGACAAAACCGCGGGAACGGCGGAAGACGGAGCCCTGGCCTGGACCAAGTACGCCGAGGATTCCTCTGCCTTCGACGGTCTCCTGACCCAGGCCCTGACCCTCTCCGGCAACCTGAATCAGCAGCGTGACGACCTCGCGGACGCCCTCGGCAAGACGGCCGCTTCCATGCAGATGGCCGATACCGACCTGGACCCGGCCATGCTGCGGAACCTCGGTGATCCGGAGGAGTTCGGCCGCGCGGTCAACGGCGTCCTCGGGCATGCGGAGGCCGTTTCGGCCCGCGACCAGGCGATGCTGAAGGCCCTGATCCGGGCCTCGGATGACATCAGCCATCCCATCGACCAGATGGCCTTCTCCCGGCGGGACGAAACCACGGACGTGGACGGCAACGTGGTCAAGGGGCAGTTCCCCTGCGCGGTTCCGCTGGACGAATTCGGCGGCCATGTCAAGGGCATGGTCACCCGCTGCAACCAGTATGCGGACACCATGGCCGAGGCCATCAACCGGGTGACCAAGCATCAGTGGGAGGCGGATCCCAGCAAGATCCGGGACGAGCGCGAGTACGCCGGCGTGCTGACCTCCCTGCTGAACGACTTCGACGACATCAACGAGCAGTTGGCGCTGTACGAACAGGCGAAGAAGGAACTCGCGGAGCAGAAGCAGCGCATTGCGCAGCTCATGGACGAGGTGGAGGACACCCGCGGCGAGCTGAAGGATACGCAGAAGGAACTGAGCCGGGTCAAGAGGCGCCTGGGGCAGTACGAACGTACGGTTGGCGGCAGCGGCGGGGACGGGGAAGGGACGCTGGATCCGAACATGGTCGGTGAGGTGCTGGACGTGAACCCGGAGTGGGACTTCGTCATTGTGAACAAGGGTCGTCAGGACCACGTGTCGGAGAACCTTCGCCTGCTGGTGGCGCGGGGGGACAAGCTCGTTGCGAAGCTGATGGTGTCGAAGGTCCTCGGCAAGGTTTCGGTGGCCGAGATTCTGCCCGAGGCACTGGTGACCGACGTAAAGGTCGGCGACCGTGTGATTGTGCCCAGGCAGCAGTAGGGTTTCGCCGTCGCGTGTGGAGGTGTGGTCGATGAGCAAGCTGTTTCCCATCGCGATGGTGGTCACGGCCCTGGCTCTGGCCGTGGTGGTGGTGTTCCAGGCACTCGAACTGCGTGCGTTCGGGGTATTCTGAGGGACGGGACGACGCATGACTCGAGCGTTGCGCGGTCGGAGTCGGGCAATCTGGGTCTGGGCCAGCGTGGTTCTGTGTGCGTTTGTCTGTGGCGCCTGTGTGTCGACCTCGTCGACGGAGCAGTCCGACCGGGACATCCAGCCCTGGAACCAGCCGGCCGGATGGGAAGGCAGTATCCTGGGGGTCCCCTACTGATCCCCTGGTCCTGCCCTGTTGGCGGAGCAGAGACCGGTCCACCCGTACCGATGCACGCACCGGACACACCACGGCGGTACCCGGCCTGATTCAAGATCCGCCACAGGAGTGGACAACAAGCCTGACAGGCGCACTTCCGCCAGCGCGAAGATCCGGCTGCGGCGGGGCAAGCCGTGCGGCGAATCCCGATCCCCAAGGCGTCGCCGGGCGACCTTCGACCTGGCTCAGGTCCTCCGAAAAACCGCCGCCCACG
>JAFGRS010000271.1 GCA_016935045.1 Lentisphaeria bacterium
CGAGCCGAGTGGCGCGATCCCGAAGAACGTCGCGCTCGGCTCGCGCGACCTACTCCCGCCCCACGAGCCGAGTGGCGCGATCCCGAAACAGAATCCCGCTCGGCCCTGCCTGCCGGCCGGCAGGGCGCGGGACCTGCGTTGCATTGCCCGATGGGTACACTCTGCCTTCCGCCGGGTACGGTGTTCTGAGCCTGAAACGTGCCCGGTGTGGGCGTCGCCTCTCTGGTTTTTGCGCCGCGGGGACACTACCGTACGCCCCGGGGCCGCCGCGGACCGCGGCCGCACAACCCAACCCCGGGCAAGGGCCATACGCATGACACAACTCACGGGCGTCGAGAGAACCGACAACATCCTGCACCGCCGGCCGGTGGACCGCATCGGCCTCTACGAACACTTCTGGGGCGACACCCTGCAGAAATGGCGCGGCGAAGGCAAGATCCAGGCCGGACAGGACCTGGCAACCCATTTCGGTTTCGACATGACCACGTGCTGGTGCTTCAACATGGTCGCGGACCTCGACTTCCAGCCGGTCGTCATCGAGGAGGACGAGGAAACGCGGCTGACCCGGAACGGCAACTTCGCCACCCTGCGCCACCACAAACTCCACGCCTCGACCCCCGAACACGTCGCCTTCGACGTCACCGAACGAGCCTCCTGGGAGGAGAAGGCACGGCCGCTCCTGACCCCGGACCCCCGCCGCATCAACGCCGAGGGATACCGCAACGCCCGGCGGGCAGCCGCCGCCGCCAACCGCTTCTTCTGCTGGAGCGGCGTCAATGTCTTCGAACTCATGCACCCCATCTGCGGCCACGAACACATGCTCTTCGGCATGGCCATGGACCCGGATTGGGTGCGCGACATGGTTCATACCTATGCCGACCTTACCATCGCCCTCATGGAGATCCTCTTCGCCCGGGAGGGCAAACCCGACGGTATCTGGTTCTACGAGGACATGGGACTCAAGGAGCGCCCCTTCATGTCCCCGGCCATGTACCGGGAGATCGTCATGCCGGGACACCGCAGGACCATCGACTACTGCCACAGCCTGGGCCTCAAGGTCATCATGCACTCCTGCGGCTTCATCGAGCCCTTCCTGCCGGACATGATCGAGGCGGGAGTCGACTGTCTCCAGGTCATGGAAGTCAAGGCGGGAATGGACCCGCTGCGCATCAAGCGTGCCTTCGGCGACCGGCTGGTCCTCTTCGGCGGCATGGACGCCCGCAACCTCGTCGCCAACGACATCCGGGCCATCCGCGCCGAGCTGCGGGAGAAGATCCCCGTGCTCAAGGAGGGATACGGGTACATCCTCCACTCGGACCACTCCATCCCCACCACCACGGAGTACGAAACCTACCGCTTCTTCGTGGACGAGGGACTGCGCCTCGGAACCTACTGACCTCCGCCGGGGGAGCGCGCGATCCGCTCCCACGGAACGGCGCCGGAATCCGGACATGCGAATCGTCCCGGAAAGACCCGAATGACAGCAAAGCTGCCCGCGAGGGTGCGGGCCCTCCGGATCATCGCAGGACGATTCGTGACTGGTTCCGAACCGGCGCGGCGCTACGGTAAGGACCATGTTGGACAGAATACAGTCGCACCTCCACAGGATGCTCGAAGTCGGCCGGGATGCCCATGGCCCCCACCACACGGCCATGTGGCTCTCTTCGGTAGACCTCCACCGCGGCGGCATGCCCGAGGCAGTGGATCCCTGCCGCAAACGCGTCTACCGTCTCATCCATGCCCCCCGGGGCAGCACCCTGTACTGGGACCAACCCCTGCTCCTGGCAGCCCACCGGGTGGCCGCCCGCGGCGGGGAGAGCCGCTTCTCCGAGGCGGCCGACGCCTACGTGCGCGACATGCTCCGCCTCTGTGTCTCGCCGGCCAATGGGCTGATTCTCTGGGGCAACCACATGTACTACGATGTGGAAACCGACCGTGTGGTTTCCTTCTCGGGGGGCCCCCACGAGGTCCGACCCCTGCCGCCGCTGTGGGACCTGTTCCACCGCGTCGACCCGGAAGCGACGGCACGGGCCATCCGGGCCATCGGCACCCAGCACATCCACAATCCCGAGACGGGGGAATTCTGCCGTCATGCCTCGGTGAAAGCCACCCGGCCGCCATCCCCCGACCGTGAGGGCGTACACCCGTTCCTCGAAGCCGGAGCCACCATCGTCACTTCCCTTTCCTGGCTTTCGGCGCAGGACCCGCCCGATCGCGACGCCCTCATCCGATCGGCCCTGCGCTGCGCCGAGTACAGCTTCGCGCAGCGGGGAGAACGCACCGGGCTCCTGCGCAATCAACCCGTCAAGCACCGTTGGGACTACCGCTGCACCACCACGGAGGTCGGCTTCTGGGCCGGATGCCTGGCCTGGGCCGCCAGAACGACGGGGCAACGCCGCTTCCTCGACCGGGCGGCCGCGGCCGCCAAGGCCTACCTCGCCTACGGCTGGGACGCCGAAGCCGGCCTCTTCCACGGCATGCTCCGCGTCGATGACGGCACCCCCGAAACCAGGCGCGAGACCGAATACCAACCCGGAGAGCATGCCGATGCCTGGGCCTTCCTTTTCCCGACGCACGACTACCCCATGCCCTTCGCCGAAGCCTGCCTGACGCTCTGGCGGGACACCGGGGACCTGGCCTTCCGCGGCGGTGCCGAACGCTGGATCAAACACATCGCCGGCAGCATGCCCCCGGGGGACGGGCAAGGCGCCTACGCCGAGCACTACGGACGCTGCATCCACTTCCTGCGGCGCGCAGAACGGGAACTGGCGTCCGCCGAGGCGGGACGCCTGGCCGACGCCATCACCCAGCATGCCCTCGATACCCTCTGGGTCCCGCAGGCGGGGATGTTCCGCAGCCATCCCGGCGAAGACCGTGCCGACGCCGTGGACGGCCTGGGGATCCTCTTCCTGGCCCTCCTGGACGACACGCACGACAACGCCGGACGTACCGCGGAATGCCTGTTCTGAGGAGGTTGTGCCCTATGCAATCCGTGAGGGTCCTCGCCATGAACACCGTCTGTTTCGCCCTCGGCTGTTCTGCCGCCGCCATCGCTCCCCAGCCGGCACCGGGATTTCCGGATCGTATGCTCCCGGCAGCCGACGCCGGCGCCTTCGCGCATGTCTTCGCGGCATCCCTCCCCCTTTCCGTCCGCGTCCCCGAAGCCGCGGTCGGGAAGGCCGCAACCTACCGGGTCGCGGACCGCACGGGTCAGATTGTCACGGCCGGCCCCCTGCCCCGCGATGCCGCGGAACTCGCCCTGGCGAGCCTTCCCATCGGCTGGTATCGGACAACCTTCCACGGGGAAGCCGGCGAGGAACTTGCCTGGACTCCCATCGCCGTGCTCGCCCCGCGCAGGGTGCCCGCGCGCCCGGATTCCCCGGTCTGCACCGACTCCGCGACGGCATGGTTCGCACGCGGCAACCCCGAAAAACAGAACCGCTTCGCAGTCCTGGCCGCACTCGCCGGCGTGAACTGGATCCGCGACCGCCTCACCTGGAACGACCTCCAACCCGCCCGGGAGCGTATCGCCGAAGCCACCGACTACGACACCTCCGCCGAAGCCCACGCCCGCCACGGACTCGCGGGACTCCAGGTCATGCACAGCACCGCCCACTGGGCCCTCGACCGTCCACTGGATGGCGAGGAGGCATGGAAACGATTCCCGCGAGACCTGCGCGACATCCACCGCTTCTGCCAGGCCATGGCCGCCCGCTTCCGCGGCCGTGTGCAGGCCTGGGAACCCTGGAACGAGGCCAACATCGACGGCTTCGGCGGGCATACGGCCGACGAAATGTGCGCTCTCCAGAAGGCCGCCTACCTGGGGCTCAAGGCCGGCAACCCGGAGATCGTCGCCGGCTGGAACGTCTACGCCGGCTCCCCCAACGCTCTCCACGCCGAACTCATCCTCGGGAATGTCACGTGGCCCTACTACGATACCTTCAACATCCACTCCTACAGCCCACCCGAGGCGTACCCCCATGAGTTCCGCCACTCGCGCGAGGTGGCCTGCGGAAGACCCATCTGGATCAGCGAGTGCGGCATCCGCCTGCGCTTCGTCACCCCCCGACCATGGGGCGACCTCACGCCCGAGGATGACTGGCGCCAGGCCTGCTTCCTGCCCAAATCCTATGCCACGAGTCTCTTCGCCGGGGTCGACCGGCACTTTTTCTTCATCCTCGGCAACTACTGCGAAGGGGACATCCAGTTCGGACTCCTCCGCCATGACCAGACCCCCCGCCCCGCCTACTGCGCCCTCGCCGCCGTGGGACGCTTCCTCGATGGCGCGCGCTGCCTCGGACGCCTGCCCGTATCCGCCAACGACCCCTTC
>JAFGRS010000272.1 GCA_016935045.1 Lentisphaeria bacterium
GATGGAAGCCGTTGCGATCGACGTAGGCTTCCCGCTGGGCCCAGGGCCGGTTGTTGACAATGTCGCCGAACCCGAGGGTGGCCACGTGGCCATCCAGGAAGAGGTAATTGGCGTTCATGTTGTTGTGGCGCAGTTCGTGCCAGAGGTAGTTGGTGGTGGCCGTGCCGAAGACGGTGCAGCCGCCGCCGGTGTTCGGGCAGAGCCAGCGCATGTAGTTGTCTTCGCCGTCCACCAGGTAGATGATGCGGGAGGCCTCCTTGATGGCGGCCATCATGTGGCCGCTGATGGTGGTGTTGCGGCTGAAGGCCACCCCGTAGCCGAGGCCGCTGCTGCGCACCCCGCCCGCCCGGATGGTGGTGTAGTTGACCGACGGGCAGTTGTAGACGCGGGTGTCGCCGACGTAATTCCGGCAGAGCGTGTACCATTCCTTCCGGCTGCCGCTGGCGATGTCGGCGGCGGAGACGTAGCCCGAGCCCTGGGGATACCGTTCCCCGTTGTCGTCGGTGTACATAAAGACCGCCAGGCCGCACTGCTTGAGGTTGCTCATGCAGCTCGATTGGCGGGCCTTCTCGCGGGCCTTGCTCAAGGCCGGCAGCAGCATCGCTGCCAGGATCGCGATGATCGCGATGACCACGAGCAGTTCGATGAGGGTGAACCGAATCCTCTGCAATCGCTTCATGTCGGCTGCCTTTCCGTGAAAAAACCTGACACCGCCAGGCGGTCAGCCGCAAGCGAAGATTCCATCACCGCGGTTCCGCCCAGTTACAGAATATGGCGAAGTGTCGGTGAGATTTCCAGCGGAAAGCAGATGATTTTTTCGCAATTCTCCGGCCCGGGGTCGGCGCGGGAGAAGGGAGAGGGAAACGGACACAGACGGACACAGACGGTGGGGCAGACCCAATGCTGCAACGGATCGTCTCATCATCATCCGGAGCGCCCGCGGCCTCGCGGGCACCGATCTTCGAGCATACGGGCAGTGTTGAGACGATCCGAGAGTTTCTCCCCAGCGTTGGCCCAGAACCGCCCGGGTAGGCGCTCGGCGCCGTCCGGGCACACAAGCCGCCCGACGGCGCGGGCGGCCTACCAGACGCCCGGCGGCCTTTGCCGAGCCCCGGGCGGGCCGTGCGCACAGGGGCGGGTGTCACTCGGCGGCTTCGAGGGCCCCGGCGTCGCGGCGGATGCCGGCGGCTGGTTGGCCGGCGAAGTCGCGCAGGAAGGGGCCGTGGAACTCCCATTCGTAGAGTTCCTCGATGGTGGTGAGGGCATCGGCGAGGGTTCCGAGGGCGATGCGGAGGAAGTCGAGGGTACCGGCGAGGCAGTTGCCGTCGGGGGTGCCGCCGACGGTGAGGTCGGCGTTGTTGGCGAGGGTGGCGGTGTTGTCGGGTCCGGGGGCGTCGGCATCGGCCTTGCCATCGAGGTAGAGGCAGAGGCGCGCGTCGGGGCGGTCGCATTCGGCGACGAGGTGGTGCCAGTTGCCGTCATTGACCGTCCGGGTGGAGGTGACGGCGGCGGGAGTCTGGCCGCCGGTGACCGTGAAGGAGGCGCGGCCGGCCGCATCGACGCTCAGGGCATAGCCCTTCCGGTCCATTTTCCGGATCAGGACGCCGCCGGTGTGACCCGGCTCGGTGCGGAAGACGGCCTCGATGAGGAAGCTGGTGGTGTGGATCTGGGGGTTTTTGAGATCGGGTCCGGCGGCGGTGCGTTGCTCGGTGACGCGCTTTCCGTCCTGCGTGTAACTGAGTTCATAGGAGAACGGTTCGGTCAGGCGGCTGTTGGGCAGGACGGCATACTGGTCCCGGCCGTTGAGGCGGAGTGCGGCGGGGGTCCAGTCTTCGAGGATGCCGGGGACGTAATCGGCCACGGTGACGTTGACGGCGGTGAGGGGCGCCATGGGACGGGTGTGGTAGTCGTCGCGGCGCAGGTGGTAGGGGGTCATGGTCCAGTGTTCGTCGAGGATGCGGGTCGGGTCGTTGGCCGGATGCCAGAAGTTCCATTCGGCGACCTCGGCGTGGAGGGCCCAGGGGACGAAGACCCTGACGCCGCGGTCCACGGCGGCGGATCCCGGGGCGGGGCGGAAGTCGAGGGCCGCGGCGTTCGGCAGCGGGGGGGTATCCGCCAGGGTGCCGACCTCCGAGGCGATGGCGCCGTGGCTGGCGAGGGCGTCCCGGAAGGACTCGAGGCTGGCGTGCCAGCGGCCGGAGGGTTCGAGGCTGCCGAATTGGGGCGAGACGTCGTGGAAGAGGTTGGCCGCGTAGGCGTTGGTTTCGAGGGCGTAGTGGGTTTTCTGGGGGCCGGCGTCGGCGGCATTGCCCTCTTCGGGGGAGTTGGCGGGGTTGGTGTGCCAGAACAGCCACTCGCCGATGCCCTGCCAGAGGTTGCCGAGGAACTTGTCGCGTCCGGCCTGGGGGGCCTGGCGGCGGGTACCCTTGACGAAGGTGCTGACGGTATTGTTAAAGAAGGTATTCTGGTAGCTGTGGATTTCCTGGAAGGCGGCGGTGTTGCCGAGGCGGCTGAAGGGATCCTTGGACTTGCCCCAGGCGATGTTGTTGAAGTGGTAGTTTTTGAAGGCGCCGTCGAGGTAGTAGGCATGTCCGAAGCGGGCGCCGCCGGGGTTCTTGGGATTCAGGAGCCAGAAGTTGCGGTAGCCGCCGGGGTTGCCGGAGATGTTGTTGTAGACGTAGGCCGGCCCCCCCTGCCAGGTCTCGATGCCGCCGAAGTCGTCGTTGCTGAGGAGCGAGTCGGTGACCTTGTTGTGATGGATCAGGATGCGGGAGAGGGGGACGTCGCGCGCCGAGCCGCTGCGCTTGGCGCCGTAGACGTTGATGCCGCCGCTGTAGAGACGGTCCAGGATGTTGCCGGCGACCTCGACCGTGCGCGCGTTCAGGATGTTGACCGCGAAGCCCAGGTCGAAGCGGGTGGGGCGCAATCCGATGTGACGCAGGCGGTTGCGCAGCACCTTGACGTCGTGGAGCAGGCCGGAGTTGGGGATCACCTCGCCCCAGGCCGAGCCCTCGGCCAACTGGAAGCCGCCACGATCGAGGTAGGCCAGGTCATTGTCGCGGAGCACGACGCCGTCGATGCGGTCCCGAGGGCCCCCGGCCTTCAGGCGCACGGCCGTGTGCACATGCTCGAAGCGGCAGTTCGCGATGCGGATATCCTCTCCAGGGCCCAGCAGGCGGATGCAGGCGGGGTCCATGTCCTCGCCCTGGGCATAGGGGACGCCGTCCAGGCGCCAGTGTGGGTTGGTGAAGCGGAAGGTGAGTCCGGTGATATGGACATGGCTGAGGCGTTTGGCGTCCAGCAGGTTGGCGTGTCGTGCGGCCTCGATGTGGGCGCTGTTCGGGTCGGCGTTGCCGGGGAGGCGCAGGTAGAGTCTGCCGCCGGGGGTGCGTTCGTCCTTGCGGTCGAACCAGAATTCGCCCTCGGGGTCATCGAGGTAGTGGGGTTTGTCTTCGAGGAAGTAGCGGCAGTAGCGGACGATCTTGTAGCCGCCGGCGGCGCCCCAGCGGCCGCCGAAGCCGAGTCCGCGGGCTTCGGTGTCGACGTGTTCGACGCGCACGGGGTAGGGGGCCCCCATGACCCAGCCGTGCTCGGTCCAGAGGATGGCGTCCTGGTAGTACTCGGCGGGTCCGGTGAGGTTCGCGGTGTCGATGCCGAGGTGCAGGCGTTTGCCGCCGGCCTCGGTGAAGACGTCGAAGGGTTTGGCGCCCTTGTAGTCCCAGTGCCACCATTCGCTCTTGACGTCGTCGGGGTCGGAGACGGTCCAGTTGGGGGTGCGGGCCAGGGGGATGCGCCGGATCTCGCCCCCGGGGGTGAGGCTCCAGACGCAGCGGGGCGCGAATTCGAGGTCCGTCCACCAGACGTTGCCCGGGTCGGGGATGTCGTTGCGGGTGGCGCCCCGGGTCCATCCCGTGACCTGTTCCGAGCCGGCGATCACGGCGTCGCCCTGGCCCCAGGAGGGGTCGCGGGTGAGGCGGATGGGGTCTCCCGGAAGGCCGGAGTCAGGGGCTTCGAGGCGGCCGCGGTAGACCGTTCCGCCCTTAAACACGAAGGTAGCCGCTCCCCGATGGGTTTTGGCCTGTCCGCCGGCCATGGGGTCCCAGGGATGGTGTTTCCAGGGCCGGTCCGTGGCGTCGCCGGCCCGGGCGTCGTCACCATTGTCGAAATCGATGTAGCGGACGGTTGGGCCGGTCTCGAAGGCGAACGCGGC
>JAFGRS010000273.1 GCA_016935045.1 Lentisphaeria bacterium
CCGAGGTTCGGAATCTCAGTGCGGACGAATTTCTCGACCTGCTGGTCGACGACCTGGCCGTGGCCGCCGGCGACCTCGATCGATTTGTCGGTTGGGGTGGGCTTGTAGAAACGGCGTTGGACTTTGAGTTCGAGTCCGGCGGCGGGGATGTCGTCTTCGAGCGTGAAATTGGTGAGGTAGCCGTTCCAATACAGCGGGCCGGTGCCGCGTTTGCGGAGTTCGATGGTGTGCCGGCCGGCTTCGAGTTTGTCTCCGGTGAGGATGAAGCGGTTGTCGAACGCGAACAGGTTGTCGCCGTTGATGGCCACCTCTTGCCGCTTCTGGCCGTCGATCCAGACCTCGACCGTCATGTCCGGCTTGGCTTCGCCGGTGGCGAGGATAAAGTCGGCGAGCGCCTCGACGGCGAGCGCGGTGTCGCGGGTGCTGTTCCAATAGGTCGCGTGTTTGCGGTTGTTGACCAGGTATTTCACAAGCAGCGGGGCGACGGGGTCTTGCGGATTCGCGGCGACGAGCAGCTTGATGTAGTAAGACTGCGCCTCGATCTCGCTGCCGTACCAATACCACCAGAAGCCTTCGGGCATGTTGAGATAAGCGGTCTGGTTTTCGTTGTCGATGACGACGTACTGGCTGATGTTGCGCATGACCATGGCCAGCTTCTCGGCTTCACTCTGTTTCTCGAGCGCGAGGCCGTAGAGCGCTAAGCCGTAAACGGCGAGCTTGGTGCGGTCGCGGTACAAGTAGTCGCGCATCGCATCGCTCTTGGCGCCGGAGTCGACGAGCACCATGTAGACCAGCGCGTCGAGATTGTCGGCGGCGGCTTTCCACGGCTTGCTCTTGTCGAGCGGCTGTCCGTCTTTGTCGACGTTTGCCAGGGCGGCGATCTGGCCTTCCTGATAACCCTTGAGCCAGGCGACGCCGCGATCCAGCACGCCGGGAACGAGGGCGACGCCATTCGCCTCGGCGACTTGCAGGCCGTGGACGATGGTGGCGGTTGTGTGGGGCATGCTCCGTTCGCCCCAGCCGCTGAACCAGCCCCAGCCGCCGTCGCTGAGCTGCATGCCGGTCAGGGCCTCGATGCCCTGGCGCACCATGGCGCGCACCTCGGCTTCGTCGAAGACCGGATTGCGGTTGTAGCGCTGCCACTGTCGGGCCCGATCCCCGGCATCCCCGAGTTCCTGGGCATTGAGGTTGGTGCGCTTGGCGCGGATGTCCTCGAGGGACACTCCCATGCGCAGGAGGACATTCTGGGTGACCACGGTGGGCAGGAAACGGTTCAGGGTCTGTTCCGTACAGCCGTACGGGTAGTCCATGAGGTACGGCAGGGCGTCAATCATGGCCATGGCCAGGGACGGCGAGAAGCGGACTTCGAGGCGGGTCGCCTCGGGGCGGCGTTCGCGGGGCACATCGAGGGGGATCTCCACCCGTTCGTCCCCGGGCCGCAACAGGCCGCACACCGGCACCATCTTGTCCATGCCGTGCACGTAGACCGGGAAACGCATTTCCACGGCATCGGATTCCTCGTCGCTCAGCGCCTTCATGCGCACGACGGCTTCTCCCTCCCGCAGGACCCGTACCCGCCAATCGACACGCTCCTCGCCGCCGGCTTCGAGGCGCAGCGCGCGCTCCGCGCGGTCCGTCACTTCCAGGCATGGTCCGTCGAGTTCGAGTACGGCCCGCACCTGCTTGCCGGCTTCGAGGTAGTTGTGGACGTTGGCCGAGAGCACCACCTCGTCCTTCTGCACGAAGAAGCGGGGGGCCTGCAGGCGCAGGAGGAGGTTCTTCGAGGTGATGACCTCGGCGCTGCCCTCGCCGACGCGGGTCCCGTGCCCCATGGCCCAGACCCGGATCTTCCAGGTAGTCAGGTTGTCCGGGAAGGGCAGGGCCACCTCGGCCGTACCGTCCGCGCCTGTCTCCACGGCCGCCACCCAGACGGCGGTGTCGGCGAATTCCTTGCGGATGACCGCCGGCGCCGGGGCGCCGGCCGCGCCGCCGCCATTCCCGGCGCCCATGCCCCCGGCCCCTTCCGCCGCCCCCTCCGCCAGCACCATCGCCCCCGGCGGGGCCGCCGCCGCCAGGGGCATCGGCGCCCCTTCCATCGCCACCGCGTCCATCGCCATCCCGAGCATGGGGGCGCCCTTCGCCGCGCGCAGGCGGCCCCCACCCATCCCGCCGGGGACCCCGGCGCGCCGGAGTTCCCCCTCCCCTTCTTCTTCGGGAACGGCCCCGAAGACGCCGATGTTCAGCATGGGAACTTCCTTCTCCTTGAGCAGGTTGTGGAAGATGCGCGCGAGGGTGTCCCAGGCCACTTCGTGGTGGTTCCGGCGCCACTTCCAGAAGAAGGCGCGGATGTCTTCGAGGAACGTCCCCCCCGCGATGTACTCGACGCTCTTGTCGTAGACCGAGACCACGGCCGAACCCGCGTAGGGTTCCCCGGTGGCATCGGTCAGCCTGAGGCGCAGGACGCCCTTCTCGGCAGGCTTGTAGCGCGGCGCCGAGGGCAGGACATCCACCGCCAGGACCCGCGTCTCCGGCGGCACCACGATCTCCCTGATGGTGCTGTGCACCCGGCCGTCAAAGACCGTCAGGGCCTCGACGTAGAAGTTCGGCATGTCGCGTTTGCTCACGTCGATGGTGACCACCGTGCTGCGGCCGTCCAAATGCAGGACCCTGGGCGGCTTCGCGACGCCGTTGGCGGGGCGGACGAAGAGCAGCACGGTACCGTTCTCGCAGTCCGAATGGACGGCCAGTTCGAGGCGCTCGCCGGCGGCGTACTGCGCCTTGTCCGGAACCAGCTCGACCTGGCTGAAACGGAAATCCCGGCCGTCGAAGGTGTCCCCGCGCACGACGAAGACATAGCCGGCTTCGGCCCTGTACCCCTTGGCGTCGGTGACCATGTAGCTCAGGCGGTACTGCCCGGGCCGGCTCGCGGTGAGGTTCAGGGCGGCGCTGCCGTCGGCGTCGGTGTCGAGGTCCCAGGCCTGGAGTTCCCTTTCCTCGGGCAGGCGTTCCGGGCCATAGGTCACGGCCAGCAGCCGGGCCCGGCCGGTACCGGGGACGCCCCGGCCATCGAGGGTTCGGGCCTGGAAGGAGGCGCGCACCGTGTCGCCGGCGCGGTAGTGTCCCCGGTCGACCCAGGCGTAGACCCGGTAGGGTTCCCGTGCCACGAGGACCTGGCCGTTGCCGACGATGGTGCGTCGGGATTCGTCCCGGACTTCGGCGGTGATCTCGTAGCGGTGGTCTTTGTCCCCATGGATCTCCTGGGCCGGCCGGGTATCGATGTCGACCGTCACGCTGCCGTCGGGGCCGATGGGGCGTTCCGTGTCCACCACGACTTCCGGGGGGCCTGCGTGCCAGGGCACCCACCAGTAGGCCGGGCGGGGGCAGCCCCAACGCAGCCATCCCGGGTACCAGTCATAGTCGTACGCGAACCACCAGTACCCCGGCCCGTAGAACCAGTCCCAGGGCATGACCGGGTACCAGCGTGACACGTGGTTGTGACGCAGGATCCGGACCTTGACCGTTGCCTTGGTCACCGGGGCCCCGAAGTAGTATTTCGCGGTCACCTTGGCCGGAACCGTCTCCCCCAGCAACACCGGTTCCGTCGGCGCCTCGACCGTCACCTCGAACTCCGGCTTCTTGTATTCCTCCACCCGGAACGAACCGCCGCCCGACGCGGGACCCTCGATCCCGAGCGCGTAGACCCCGAGGGCGGCCTCCTCCCCCAGCGGCAGCTCGCCCGATATACCCCCGAAGGCATCCGCACGCAACTCCCCCTCGAACACCTTCTCGTCCCGGGGACTGCGGATCTCCACCCGGACCGTTCTGCCCGCGAAACGACTCTCGTCCCCCATGTCGTACTGCGCCTGCCGCAGCCACGCCTTCCAATGGACCGTGTTTCCCGGCCGGTAGACCGGGCGGTCCGTGAGGACGAAGACCTTGGCGGCGCGGTACTCCTCGTCGTACCACTGGGGGTAGTGGATGCCGGTGAAGCCGTCGAAGGCGAAGCGTTCGCCCTGCGTCGCCGTGATCAGCCAGGTGTATTGGTCGGAGACCTGGCCCTCGTCGAGCACCAGGAGGCCCTCCGCATCCGTACGCAACGTTTTTTCTTCCACCAGGATGCGCTGGGTTCTCGTGTTGCGCACCCACTCCTGCCGATAGCCGAAGAGGTTCACCTCGACGTCCCGCAGGGGGATCCCGCGTACGGCGTCGGCGACGTAGACCAGGTGCTGTTTGTCCAGGGGTTTGCGGACGATCACGGTATCGTCCAGCATGAGGAGGACCCGGCTCGTGTTGCCCTTGGGCAGGTCGCAGACGAGCAGGTAGACCCCCGCTTCCTTGAGCGGCGTGGTGATGGTGATCGTGCGGTCGAAGTGGTTCGGGCGGGGGGTCAGGGCGACGTCCCAGTCCGCCACCTTGCCGGTGATGTACTCGGCCTGGTTCTCCCAGACCAGCCGGCGCCCGATGTCCCCCAGGTTCACCCGGTTCCAGTCCAGGCGTCCGGGCTTGCCGCGCACGTAGCGGCGGACGTCCTCGACGAGTTTGCGCGCCTCCACCCGGTAGGCCGTGAGAGAAGCCCTGTCGGCATTGCGGAAACGCAGGTCCACCTTGGCCTCGGTTCCGGCGGGCTGGCTGGAGACCGGGAGGAATTGCCCCCAGTTGCCGGTGATCTGGGCGATGCGGTCCGCGGCATGCCGCCGGTCAAAGGCCATGTAGCGTTCCCACCAGGTCACGGCTTCGGGGTACTGCCTGCGGTTCTCGTAGATCTGCGCCAACTGGAGGGTGGCCTGTGCCTTGCCGCCGCTCTCGCCGTCGGCCAGTTCCCGGTAGATGCGGATGTAGTTGACCTCGTCGGGGAGTTCGAAACGTCGGATGCCGACGGCCAGGCGGGCGATGGTCTCGCTGTCCTTGAGGGTGTGCACGGCGTAGATGCCGCTGCGTTGGTCCGCGTCGGCGCCGCCGAAGAAGCGGCCGTAGTGCGCCGCCATGGTCTGCACCCCGAACTGCTGGTGCAGGAAGCCGGCGAACGCCACCCTGGATTCGTGCGCCAAGTCCGGATCCGCCGCCGCGGCCTGTTGGAGGAGCCGGCGCCAGCGCTCGCCATCGCTGGCCGCCGAGGCGAAA
>JAFGRS010000274.1 GCA_016935045.1 Lentisphaeria bacterium
GTGTCGTCGATATGGAAGAGGCTGGTGTAGGTGTGTTCCCGGTCGTCCTCGGGTTCGAGGGTATCGAGCAGGAGGAAGAAGTCGGGTTTGGCGAAGAGGAGGCGCCGGGTGTGTCTGACTCGGATGGCGGCGCGGGGACCGTAGCCGTCGGTGTAGGTGCCGCGCACGAAATCGGCCTCAGGGGTGGACTGCCAGAGGGTATCGTCGCCGCGCGGGGTAGGGGTATCCCAGGGCTTGGGCCAGACGTAGGTTTCGCGGTTGCCCCGGCGGGCCTGTCCCTGGCCGTCGACCAGGATGGTATTGTGGCCGTGGGTGCCGAGGACGTAGTGTCGTGCCGGGCTGCGGTCGTAGGAGAAGTTCCCGGGATCGAGGAGGAGCTGGCGGCCGTGGGCGTAGAGCACGAAGTGGAGCTTGTCCTCGTGCTGGTGGCCATAGCCGAAGGGACCGGAATCGAGCAGGGCGTAGACCGCGTCCGCGTCCCAGCCCGAACGCATGACGAAGTGCCCGCTGTAGGGGAAGGCATAGGAGGTTTGCGCGGGTTCCGTGCCCCGGGCGCCGAGGGTCGCCCCGAAGAGGAAGTCCGTGCGCCGGGGGAAGAACTCGAAGGCCTTCTCGAGGTACCCCCGCACGTTGGCGGGGCCGGAGTCGTTGAGGCCGGGGATGGCGCCGTTGGGCATCATGGCGTACAGATGGTAGTTGTAGGCCCGTTCCAGCCGGGTCAGGAAGTCCTCCGGGATCTCGTCGCGCAGCCCCGCCGCGTCCGCCCGTTCGAGCAGGTGGACGAAGTTGCTGATGACCCAGTTGCTGTAGCCCGCAGCCAGCTCCACCTCCATGCCGTCGGGGTAGACATCCTCGTCGAGCTGGCGGTTGAGACGTTCGATGGCGACGCGCCGCCATTCCCGGGCCTGGCGGTACTCGGGGAAGAGCATCCCGACGGTGTAGACGCCCATGGATTCCTCGGTGAGCCAGTTCCCGCCGGTGGGATTGCGGACCAGGTGATTGGCCTGGTCGGCGCAGCTCTTGACCATCGTAACCACCACCTCGTCGGTGAAGGCGGGCGAGCCAAGGCAGCGGTAGAGGGCATCGGGCCAGATGCCTTCCATGCGGATGCCGGTGGTCAGGGTCTGCCAGGTGCAGTTGATCATGGCCGAGCCGTTGCCGGAGGACATCAGGGGCGGCGGATTGCGGCGGATCCAGTCCATGACGTGGTCGGCGATGCCCTGGGCATAGCGGTCGTCGCCGCTCTCCCAATAGGCCTCGGAGAGGTCCCGGAAATGGAAGTGCCGGTTGAGGGACTCGTTCCAGAGGTGGGTCCGGTTCACGCCCTCGGTCGGGTTGGCGTGCCAGTCGATCGGCCCCTCGAAGACGATGGGCCAGGCCCGGTTGCTGAAGCTGTAGCTGAACTCCCGCTGCAGCAGTTTCTCGGCCTTGGCGTTGCCGCGGGGCACGTCGGAATCCAGGACGAGGACGAAGCGGGCGCCGGTCGCTTCCCTGGCGTGGAGCCAGAACTCCATCTGCTCGAAGTCGGTCCAGTCATGGGGAATGCCCCAGTTGGTGATCCGGCTGTTGGCGGCCAGGTTGGCCCAGCGTCCGGCACCGGTGCCGGAGCGGGCCTGCTCGGTGGAGTGTTCGAGCCCGGAGAAGGAGGATGTCCCGGCCTCGAAATCCTCCAGCGTCACGCTCCGTTCCGGCCCCACGAGGCGGATGTCGTCGAAATGCAGAACGGTCTCGGAGTCCGGCGTGAGGCCCCAGCCCGAGGCGCTGAACTGGATGAACTTGATCCAGTGCCAGCCGATGGGCTGTTTGCCCTGCCAGCCCTTGCCTTCGACGAAACTGCGGCTGGGGAAGTCGCTCTTTTTGAGCACGAAGTGCCGCCAGCCCTGCCAGTCGACCGTGATGAAGGTCGAGTAGTAGTCCCAGCTTTCCGGGTCCTTGTCCTCCTCGGGTCCGGGGACCTTGACGCCGCGCATGGGCTGTTGGCGCCAGTCGATGCGCCAGGTGGGCCAGGTCCGGTTGCGGATGTGGTCGGCGAAGGCCTTTCTGGCGGCGGTCATGTCCCCCCTGTCGACGGCCGCCTTGACCGCGGCCAGTGCCGGGAGGTCGAGATCGAGGGCGGCGAAGAAGGCGGCATCGTCCATGGTGGGTCCGAAACGATGCTCGTCGGTCACGTTCCAGTCGGCGAGGAGGATGACGCCGTCAGGGTGGGGGGTGTTGCTCCAGCCCGACGCGGTGAAGGTGGCCGAGCGGATCGTCTGCCGGCCCAGGGGTTCGCGGGCCTGCCCCAGTTCCGCCAGGGGCAGGCGGAACTCCCGCCAGCCGTCCCAGTCCTGCCGGATGCCGAAGCTGTAGTAGTCGGACCCCTCGGTGGCGGGATTCTCGGAGTCCAGGATCAGCATGAAGCCGGCCCCGGTCGCCTTGGCGGAGTGCAGGCGGAAGCGGAGCATGCCCATTTCGCTCCAATCGGCGGGAGGTTCGAAGACCCGGGTCAGGCGGGGGCTGCGCAGGTGGGTCCAGCGCACCGCCATGCCGCCCTCGGGCAACAGCACCGGCTCGCCCCCGCTCCAATCCCCCGCCTTGCGCTCGACTTCGGAGGGCATCTGCGCAACGGCCAGGTCGTCCACCCGGCAGGTCGTCACGGCCGAGCTGAAGGTATGGAGCCAGACCGCCGCCTGCACGACCCCTGCCGGGATTGCGTAGACCGTGGTCGCCTCGGTCCACTCGCCGAGCGTCATGGAGGGCCGCGCCGCCTGACGTTCGCGCGGCTCCACCAATTCCTTGCCGTCGGCGTCCCAGAGCTTGAGATAGACCCCCAGCCCCTGCGGATCGCCCGCTTCGAGAAAGAGCTGCAGCCGCAGCACGCAAAGCTGCTCCGCGGCCACCGGGAAACGTGCCGACTGGATGTCCGTTCCCTTCTCCCTGGAGTCGTCCACGATCCGCAGGCAGTGCTCGCCTCCGGCCGCCTGACCCTCGACCAACGCGGTCAGCGAATCGCGGATCGCCCAGCCGGACGGCTTCCCGTCCGCCACCTCCTCGAACCCCGGATTCGCCAACTCCCCGGCACCAACCACCCCGGCGACGGCGACAGACAGAAGCAGACGAATACACGACATGACATGGGTCTCCTGATGACAGCCGGCCACTCCGCACCATCTCCCCCCAACCGTCTCCGGTCAAGCCGCCCCCCCCCCGTGCCGTGAGCCGTCAGTCAACCTGGGGAGGAATCGGGAATCGGCTCAGCAGGAGCTTCGCCCTCCAGGGGAATCGGCTCAGCAGGAGCTTCGCCCTCCAGGGGAATCGGCTCAGCAGGA
>JAFGRS010000030.1 GCA_016935045.1 Lentisphaeria bacterium
CGTGGACCGCCGCCCGATGCCCGCTCAGCAGGTCGACCCAGGGCGCCTCTCCCGGCAGCAGGTCCGGGGGCCAGGACACCTCCCGGGTCTGGGTCTCGTGGACGTTGGCCAGGACCAGCACCTCCGGACCGTTGCGGGGAGCGCGCAACACCCCCACCGTGTCCACGGCGCCGGTGGCCACCAGGCGCAGGTCGGCCCCCGCATGAAAGGCCGGATGCTCCGCCAGCAGACGATTCAGGGAAGCCAGGTGGTCGACCTGGTTGTCCGCATTGCCCCACCCCAAAGGGCCGGCGCCATGCACATCGAGCTTGGCCTCGGCATACCACTCCACCCCGTTCGTGATGCCGAACGCCCCCGCGTCGGAAACCAGCGCGCACAGGGCACAGCGAAAGCGGGAAAAACGCCGCGACACCGAGGCCAGACGATCGTTGTCGTGGGTCTCGGCAAAATGCACCATCACTCCCCGCTCCCGGCCGATGCGGATGCAGTCCTCCAGCAGCCGCGAGATCTCGCCGGCCGTGAAGGACTGGAACAACTCCGAATAGGCCCAATTCAGGCCCCCTTCCGCAAGCAGCGCCTCGGTGACCTCCAAGGGCCCCCCGAGCCCCTCGAGGAGAAACACCGTGTCCGGGAACTCCTGCCGCACCTTGGCCGTGATGTACTGCCAGACCTCCACCGGCAGCATGTACCCGGCATCGCAGCGGAAACCGTCCACACCGATCCGGCACCAGTGCAGGAAAACCTCCGCCAGGTACGTCCACAGCTCCCGCCGGCGGTAGTCCAGCTTGCAGAGATCCTCCCATACCACTCCCCAGGCCCCGGGATTGACAAAGGTGCCGTCGTCCTGGCGGCAGAACCACTCCGGATGGTGCTGCTGCAGGATCGAGGCCCAGCCCGTGTGGTTGGCCGGAATGTCGAGGTACAGAAACGCCCCGTAGGCGTGAACGGCGTCCAGAAGCTCCTGGAACTGCTCCATCGGCGTCGCCCGGCGATCGAACTCCCCCAGGGCCGGATCCACCGCCAGGAAGTCCCGGGCCGCAAAGGGACTGCCGAACCGCCCCATGCGCGCAAAGGTCGTCGGCACGGGGTGGATGGGCAGCAGCTGCACGACCCGGAAACCCATGACGCCGAGGATCGTGTCGAGACGGCGCACCACGTCCCGGAAAGTACCCGAGGCAGGGATCACGGTGTACCCATGGCCGTCCAGGAGAGCTTCCGCCGCCCCGACTTCGGCCGCGGGATGGGTGGCCGCGGCCCCGGCGAACTGGCGCGGGAAAAGGGTATAGACGGTCAGGCAGCCCGCCGTGAAGTCGGGTTCCACCTTGACCAGGATGTTGCCCCCCGCGGGCCACACCGGGGTGCCCTTCCCGGGCAGAAAGAACGCCTTGGCCTCGTACAGCCCGCAGGAGGTCAGGGGCAGCACGGCGCGGAACGTTCCCGCACCGGTCCGCTGCATGGGGATGTCGTGCCAGTCCCGGGCCAGAATCGGCTCGAAGTTCTCCGTGTGGGCAACGACCTCCCGCCGGCGGATGGCCTCGCGGCCCAGGTTGCAGCGGACAAAAGCCTCACCGGGTGTGTCCCGGTCGACCTTCAGCCGGATGTCCACCGCGTCGCCGCGCCGGCAGACCAGGCGCTTGCCGCAGGGAGGATTCTGGTACACCACCATGGCCAGGAGTCTCCGCTGTCTCCGCCAACGCACCCGAACCGCCCGGCCGCGGCGTGGTATTCTCGTGCCCTCGGGCTATGTTGAGGGCGCACTCGGTGCGGCGAATTCCGCCCGACTACCGTGGAAACGTGCCGTCTGTTGCCGCCGCTGTCAAACGACCCGGATTGCGATGCATCTCTTCATCGAGTATCTGTGGAGGGACCCGGACTACTTCGTGACCTGGTTGCTGGTGGTGGTCTTCTCGGTCTGCCTGCACGAATTGGCGCATGCCTACGCAGCCCTCAGCCAGGGCGATGACACGGCGGTCCGGCGTGGCTACGGCACCCTCGATCCCCGCCGCCTGATGGGACCCTCGTCGCTGCTGATGCTGGCCCTGGTGGGCATCGCCTGGGGCGCGGTGCCGGTGACGCCGTCCCGCATGCGCCACCGTTGGAGCCCGGCCATCGTGGCAGCCTCGGGACCCTTGACGAACCTGGCTCTGGCCGCCGTCTCCGTCTTCGCCTGGGTGGGCACGGAGACCTTCGCGCCGGGAGCGAAGCCCTTCCACATGCTGTTCCGCTGCGGCGCCCAGAGCAATGCCCTGCTGGCGTGCCTGAACCTGCTCCCGATCCCGATGTTCGACGGCTGGGAGATCCTCCGCGCCGCGGTCCCCGCGCTGGGACGTCTCGGCCAGGAACGCCTGAACACCCTGAACTGGGTCCTGATCGCGGCGCTGTTCCTGACTCCGGCCCGGGCCCTGTTCACCTTGCCGTCCCTGTGGTTGATCCGGGGATTCGCGGCGCTGGCGGGGGCGATTCTGCCGGGGTGAACGCGGCGTCCCGGCGCCGGAGCATGTTGCAGGAAGGGGGTAAGCGGTTCCCATGTGGCGCAGGCTGGCGATGAGCGGCATCCCGCTGCTGCTGGTGGTGCTCCTCCCGATTGTCCTTCGCCGGGGCGAAGTGACCGACGACCCGGGGGCCCGCCGGCTGGTCATCGTCTCCCCCCACAACGAGGCCATCCGCTTCGAGTTCGAACAGGCCTTCCAAAAACACTGCCGGGAAACCCTCGGCACCGAAGTCGACATCGACTGGCGCACGCCCGGAGGCACGACCGAAATCGTGCACTACATCCGCAGCAGCTACGTCGCCGCCTTCCGCCGTGCCTGGGAAGCCGCCGGGGAACGCTGGACCGCCGAGGTCGAGGCGGCATTCCTCAACCGCAAACTGCACCGGGAAAACGCCTCCGAAACCGCCTGGAAAGCCCGCGAGGCTTTCCTCGCCGGGAATACGGGGATCGGCCTCGATGTCTTCTTCGGCGGCGGGCAGTACGATCTCGGCGTCATGGCCGCCACCGGGGCGCTCGTGCCCTGCGGACTGCGGGACCGCAGGCCGGAGTTGTTCCGCGGCGAGCCCCCCATCCTCAGCCCGGGGCTCACCGGGGAAACCTGGTACGACCCGGGTGACGCCTACTACGGCGCCTGCCTGTCGGCCTTCGGGATCTGCTACAACCTCGACTCCATGGCCGAACTCGGCTACGATGTCCGCGCGCCCGAGGGGGTCCTTACCTCCTGGAGGGACCTGGCCGATCCCAGGCTGTACGGGCAGGTCGGAGCAGCCGACCCCTCCAAGAGCGGCTCCATCACGAAGTGCTTCGAGATGATCCTGCAGCAACGCATGGCGGAGGTGGTGGCGAGCCGTCTGCCGGGGGGCGAGGACGCCGCGCCGGCGGAGGACGTGGCCGCGGCCGTGTCGGAGGGTTGGACCGAAGCCCTCCTGCTGGTGCGCATGATCGCCGGCAACGCACGTTACTTCACCTTCTCCGCCAGCAAGGTGCCCCTGGACGTGGCCAAGGGGGATGTCGCCGCGGGCATGTGCATCGATTTCTACGGCAGGTCGCAGGCGGAATGGGAACAGGCCCATGTCGGCCGCGAAACCCTGGTCTACATCACGCCGACGGCCGGCTCCTCCCTCTCCGTGGATCCCGTCGGCATCCTGCGCGGCGCGCCCCACCGGGAGCTGGCCGAGACCTTCGTCGACTTCGTGCTCTCGCGGCCGGGACAACAACTCTGGAACTACCGCGCGGGCACCGAGGGCGGGCCCCTGCGCTATGCGCTCCGGAGGTTGCCCGTGCGTCGGGACCTGTATACAGCCCAGGACCGGGAACGCATGTCCGACGGGACCGCGGAACCCTTCGCCCTGGCCCGCCAGTTCCGCTACCGGGGAGACTGGACCGGACGGCATTTCGCCCTCATCCGGGAGCTGGTCCGGGTGATGGCCATCGACTGCCACGAGGAACTCCGGGCCGCCTGGAAGGCTGTCATCGACGCCGGCGGACCGGAGGCCGTGCCCGAGGCCGTCGAGCACCTCCGCACCCTCCCCTTCCCCTACGCCCGCTGCGGCGACATGACGGCAGCCATCGCCAATCCCCTCGCGCGCGTGCGACTCAACCGGGAATGGGCTGCCACCTTCCGCGGCGAGTACCGCCTCGCCGAACTGGCCGCACGACAGCGAATCGCCACGCGCTGAGGCAATGAAGAATGCGTGCCCGCCGCCACTGTCCTTGTGGCAGTGGAGCGCCGATTCGGGGTGAGTCGGTTCCCGCCGCCACTGTCCTTGTGGCAGTGGAGCGCC
>JAFGRS010000275.1 GCA_016935045.1 Lentisphaeria bacterium
ACCCAGACCCACCTCTACTGGACCGAGACCGCGTATCCCGACCCGGGAACCATCCGGCGCCTGCCCCTGGCCGGCGGCCCGGCGGAGATCGTCTACATCAGCCCCATTCCCCTCGCCCGGGTCTTGGCCACGGACACCGTCGGGAGTGGAAGGCTGCTGTTCGTGGACGGGGGCATGCCCCATTCCCACCGCCTGAAAGCCCTGCCCCTGGCCGGCGGCGCCCCCGTCGAACTCGCGCTTCTCCCTGCCGCGCCACGGCGCCTGGCTGCCGATGGGACCCACGTCTGCTGGATCGATGCCGAAGCCGTCTACGGGATTCCCGCGGGGGGAGGAGCCCCCGTGCCGATCGCGGCTGGACCACTCGGACTGACCGACCTCACGCTCGACGGGGGAGATGCCTTCTGGACCGAGTACCCGGGCGAAGCACACGGAATTACAGGCAACGTCAGCAAGGCTCCCCTCGACGGCGGTGCGGTCACCGTGCTGGCAGCAGATGTCCGCAGCCCCGCGGCCGTCGCCGTGGCGGGAACCGACGTCTACTGGTCTCAGGCGGGACCCCTGGCCGCCATCGAACACTTCGCGATGATCGGGTCCGTGCCGCGTGACGGGGGAACCATCGGCGTCTTCGCCGCCGGGATCACCGCCCTGCACGCCCCGGTGGTGGCCGACAACCAGGGTATCTACGTTGCCGATGGCTGGACCGTCAAACGTCTCGGTTTCGGTCCCTCCGCCGCCCAAGTCCTGGCCACCACCGACGACGCCGTTGCAGGCATCGCGCTCCACGACGGCACCCTCGTCTGGATCGGGGGCCCCTTCGGGATCGTCTTCAGCGTCCCGACGGTGGGTGGAACCGTGTCTCTGCTGGGAGCGGTGAACGGATATGCGGGAGCGGTTGCGCTGGATGCCGCGGCAGCCTATGCCGTAGGCGGGCTCAATGAGATCCACCGCTTCCCGCGGACGGGTGCGGGAGGGGGCCTCCTGACCAGCAGCGGCATTGTCGATGCCCTCCTGCCCGCCGCCGGGGAAACGCTCTGCTATGCGGACCTCGCCCAGAACGCCCTCTATCGCATCCCCACCACCGGCGGCACCGCAACCTGGCTGGCCGGCATACTCAACTCGGACTGGTCCTGCCGACTCGCCACCGACGGTCCCTCGCTCTACTGGATCACCCCCTCCATGGCCGCACAGGTGCCAGTGGCTGGCGGCAACAGCACCACCCTCCTGCAGAACCTCCCCGCGGACCCCGGCATGGTCCTCCCCAACAGCATCGCCGTGGATGCCGATGGCGTCTACTGCGCCGTGGTCCTGGGTGACGGCACCGGCGCCATCCTGAGGATCCCCCGGGAATAGCCCGCAACACCCCGGGGCCGCGGCAATGGAATGACCGGGCCACGGACACGGCACACTGGAGCCGGCGGATAGTCTGGCGCGGGTCCTTCCCGCACCCCCGCATGGCATGGGACCGCGCCGGCATCTTCCGTCCCTCAGGGCTGACCGTGGACCGGGACGTGGCCGATGACCGCCTCGTTTTCGACACCGGGTTCCGACGACAATCCAGGGCACAATGCAGGGGACAATGCAGGGGACAGGCACGCCGGCAATGCAGGGGACAGGCACGCCGGCGATCCAGGGGATCCAGGGGAGGGATCCAGGGGACAGGCACGCCGGCGATCCAGATGCAGGGGACGATCCAGCGATCCAGGGGACAGGCACCCCGGGGGGCCAGGCGATCCAGGGGACAGGCACGCCGGGGATCCAGCGCCTCCCTCAAAGCCCAGCGCTTCGCGTTGGTCGTCATGAGTTCCATCCGCCGGATGCCGGGCTGAACGGATTGACACCCGGGATACGGAGGCCAGATTCGCAATGCGCCGTGTGCCAGGTAACCGCTGCGTAGACGATGCATCGGCGCGGATCTCCCCGAAAGCCCTGAAGACCTCGCAATGGAATCGAGCCGCGGAAGAACAGGTTGGCACGACAAGGCCTTCGTCTTTGCCTCTGTCGCTGCCATGGCCGCTTTGGTGTACGTCCGGCATCAGGCCATCAGGGGCTCAACCGACAGCGAGGAGGTCTTGCCTACGATCGAGGATGTGCAGAGGATCTTCCCCCGGGCTGGCAGTTTTGCCCCGCGCAGAGGGGACGGACGGTTCGCGATCCGCAATGCGGCAGGGGAACCGCTGGGCACGGCGCTCTGCACGAGTCCCCTGTGCGATGGCCTGGTGGGGTACGCCGGGCCGGTCCCTTGCCTGATTGGGCTAGACCCCGACGACCGAGTCTCCGGCGTCGTTCTCCTGGCCAATGCCGAGAGCCCGAGTTTCCTGGACTATGTCGTCGAGGAAGGGCTGCTGAGCCGCTGGAACGGCCTTCCCTCCGCGCAAGCCGCACAGCTCCGCGTCGACGCGGTGAGTGGCGCGACGGCGACCAGCGAGGCCATCAGCCAAGCGGTCCGCACCACCCTCCGCACCCAACTCGAAGCGGTCGCCGTCGAGGAAGCCCAACGTCCGCGGCGGACCATGAGGTCATGCTTGCTGGCCGTGGCTGCCCTGCTGGCCCTTCTTGGCTATTCCGCCCCGCGCAAGCTGCGCAGGCTGCGTCCTGTTGTGCTGGCTGTCAACGTGGCCGTTTTCGGCTTCCTTTCAGGGACCATGCTGTCGACATGCCTGTTCCAGAGCTGGCTTTCGGCCAGTCCACGAGGTCGTGGGGCATTGCCCCTGGTGGTTCTCACGCTGGTTGCTTTCCTGCTGCCGTTGTTGTTCCGGGGGCGGGACTTCTACTGCTCCTGGATCTGTCCCTACGGCAGTTTGCAGGACCTTGTGGGCATGGCATGGCGCTGGCCGCGTATCCTGCTGCCGGGGTGGTTCGCCGCGCTCCTTCGGCAGTTGCGCGGCCTGGCCTTGGCTGCGGCGTTCGTGCTGCTGGTCGCGGGAGTTGCAGTGGATCTCGCTGCCTGGGAGCCCTTTGCCGCGTTCCGCTGGTTCTCCTCCCCCACCTCGGCCCGGATTCTGGCCTGTGTCCTCCTGCTTCTCAGCCTGGCTGTGCCGAGGCTATGGTGTCGGCACCTGTGTCCAACGGGATACCTGCTCGCGTGCTGGCGATCGCACTCCCAGGAGCGCGGGGGCCCCGTGCGCGTCCCCTTCGCCTACGGTGCCTTTGCGGCGGTTATCGGGGCCGCTTTCGTGCTGGCCGCACGGCCTGGATATCCCCCGGTCGACAGCGGTGCACGGGGAACTTCCCCACCCCTCCCGCAGCAGAAGGACTTGGCGCCGCACCCGGCCGAGTCCCCCGCCCTTACCGCGGAAAGCCCCCCCGACGTCCTGACCACCATCCACCGCCGGAAGAGCGTGCGGACTTACACAGGCGCTCCCGTAACCGAGACACAACTCGACGTCATCCTGCGGGCCGCCATGGCCGCGCCGACTGCGGGAAACGCACAACCGTGGGCATTCGTGGCCGTCACCCGGCGCGAGTCCTTGGAGGCCCTTGCCCAAGGACTGCCCTATGGCAAAATGCTCGCCCAGGCCGGTGCGGCAATCGTGGTCTGCGGGGTCTCCGACAAAGCCCTGCCAGGCGAAGCCGCCCAGTTCTGGGTACAGGACTGCTCCGCAGCCGCGCAGAACATCCTTCTCGCCGCCGAAGGAACCGGTTTGGGAGCTGTCTGGATTGGCGTGTATCCCTTCCAGGAACGGATCCGCGCCGTACGGGACGCCTGTGCCATCCCGGAAACCGTTACCCCGCTGTGCGTGATCTCTCTTGGCCACCCGGCCGGTTCCGAACAGCCCAAGGAGAAGTTCGACCCTGGGAGCATCCATCGCGATGCCTGGTGACGTTGATTCAGGGAGGCGTGGGACTATACTGGGTGGTAACATCCGGCTGCCGACGAATACTCAGCCATGCGGCGGAGGTTTCCGAGCGGGACTCGGGATAAGGAGCCACACCATGCTGTCTCGCAGGGACTTCCTGAGCCAGGCGTGGGCTGTGGGGGCAGGTGGTCTGGCGCTGGGCGCGCGCGCCCAGCTCGCCGCCCCGGAAGGTCGGCGTCCGAATATCGTCTGGATCATCTCGGAAGACACCAGCCCCGATTTCGGGTGCTACGGCAACCCTGATGCCCGTACGCCCGTCCTGGATCGCCTCGCCGCGGAAGGGGTTCGCTTCACCCACGCCTACACCACCGCACCGGTCTGTTCCGCGAGCCGCTCCGCTTTCATGACCGGCATGTACCAGACCACCATCGGCGCCCACAATCACCGCAGCCATCGAGACGATGGATTCGCGTTGCCGGATGGGGTCCATGTATTCACCCATTACCTCCGGAACGCCGGGTATGCTGCCGTCATCCCGGCAGGGCGCAAGACAGACTGGAACTTCTCCCCCGGTCCGGAGAAACCCTACGATTTCAACCGGTGGGAGGACCTCCCCACCCATCAGCCCTTCTTCGCTCAAATACAGTTCTCTCTCACCCACCGCGGAAACGCGTGGAAGAAAGCCGCTGCAGATCCCGCGTTCCAGGTGGATCCTGCCACGGTCCAGTTGCCCCCGTACTATCCGGACCACCCCGTGGCCCGGAAAGACTGGGCTGACTACATGGCCGCCATCAACGCACTTGACGCAGAGATCGCAGCCGCCCTGAAACGGCTGCAGGACCTCGGCGTTATGGACAACACGGTAGTGTTCTACTTCGGCGATCACGGTCGACCCCATGTGCGCGGCAAACAGTGGCTCTACGAAGGAGGCATCCGCATCCCCCTCATCGTCCGCTGGCCGGGAGGCCTGCCGGCAGGCGCGGTCTCCAACGAACTGGTGTCCGCCATCGACTTGGCCCCCACAAGCCTCGCCCTTGCAGGTGCGGATGCTCCCCGGCACATGCAGGGACGTGTCTTTCTCGGCCCGCATGCTGCCCTGCCACCGCAGTATGTCTTTGCCGCCCGTGATCGCTGCGACGAAACCCTCGACCGCATCCGCTGCGTGCGCGACTCGCGCTTCAAGTACATCCGCAACTTCATGCCTGAGCGCCCGTATACCCAGCCGAACCGCTACAAGGAGACCCAGTATCCTGTGTTGGCACTCCTCGGCCAGTTGCATGCCGAAGGGAAACTGACCCCTGAGCAAACACGCTTCATGGCGCCTGCCAAACCTGTCGAAGAGTTCTATGACCTCCAGGCCGACCCCCATGAACTGCACAATCTCGCCCCTGATCCGGAGTACCGGGAGCCTCTGACGCGCATGCGCGGCGAACTCGACGCATGGATCATCCGCACCAACGACCAGGGACGCTTCCCTGAATCCGAGAGCCAGATTCCTCCTGCCAAAACCAAGACTGAAGAGGAAAGCAAAGAGGGAAGCAAAAAGGGCAGAGAGGGACAGGCACCACAGGCAGGCGATACAAGCGGCAGACGACTGCCCGATGCGGATTGCCTGCCGCGCAATGGCCTGCTGATCCTGGCCGTGAGCAGCAGCGAGCCCGACGAGCCGCAACAGGGCGCGGCCTGCATGCTCGATGGCGACCCGATGACCTGTTGGCACTCACAATGGAGAACCCAGCGACCCGACTTCCCCCACGAGATCCAGGTCGACTTGGGAAAACCCCGGGAACTCACCGCAATCCGCATTCTGCCACGACAGGATCGGGCTAGGAATGGCCGCATCAGGGACATCGAAGTGTTCCTCGCCAACGCGCCGGACTCTTGGGGTGCACCCCTCCTCCGCGCCCGGCTTCCCAACTCCCTCGACGAGCATCAACTCGATATCCCGCCAACGACCGGGCGCTATGTTCGCCTTGTGGCGAGGAGCGGGTATGGTCCCCCTTTTGCTGCCATTGCGGAACTCAGCTTCCTGGGTAGGTAACACACGGAAACGAACAGCCCATGCCACAGTCCAAACGCCGAGAACGGGAGGCAACCACAGGGGCGTCGGGATGCCGGCACCGGCTTGACGCCCGCACACACACCTCGGATCGAGTATCCCCCCACTTGGTGCTCCTGCTCGGTCCGCTGCTGTGGACCCTGGCAGGCGGTTGCTGCCGCTTCGGGGAACTCGGCAGCAACTCCTGCCGATACGACTGGATGAACCCCGTAGCTTCCCCGCCGACGCAGACGAAGGATCAGGATGTCCGTGCACAACGCCCTGACACCATCCCCCTGCCTGACCTGGAGGCAGGAATGGCGCGGGAGGAAGCCCTGCGATGCACACCGCTCCATATCTGCCTTATGCCTGGTGTCGCCTGGCCGTTTGCCAACAGCCACGTCACAGGGCTGCGTTTGGGACTCGTGGCCCCGACGGGGGAGGACTGCGTTGATGGCCTCGATCTCGGCGTGATCCAGTCCGGCAAAGCCATGCGGGGATTGTCCGTGTCCATTGCGAATGCGGGGGAGGGTGAGGCCGTTGGCGTGTCGGTCGGTGGGCTGGTTCAGGTGAGTGGCGATCTTCTCGGGCTTCAGCTCGGGGGACTGGTGCCGCTACCCGGGGCCGTCGTGGACGGGGATGCCACGGGGGCGCAGGTGTGTCCGAGTATGGGAGTGATCGGTGGCAATCTGCGGGGCGTCCAGGTGACGGGGCTGGTCGGCGAAGCCCAGGGAGTAGCCGGAGTGCAGCTGGCCGGCGTCTCGTGCCTCACGGACCGCATCGCGGGTGCCCAACTCGCCTTGCTGTGGAACGAGGCAACCACTGTACGGGGAATGCAGTTGGGCATCTGGAATCGCTGCCAACGCCTGGACGGTATCCAGATCGGCCTGATCAACGTCGTGGGCGCGCGGGACAACTGTCGCTGGATGCCACTGGTGAACGCGGGATTCTGAAAGGCAGGGAAAGCAGGAGAGTGGCCGGATCTCACCTGGCGCCCCAAAACACAGCCTGGAGAAGGAACCCATGAGCCCGGCAGGGCCTGGTTCCAGGGCGCCAGAACTTGGTGGAGTCGGGCATGGTGCTATGGGGACGGCTAGCGGTCAGGCGGGGAGAGCATGGAGCCGGCGGCAGGCACACAACTGCGTACCGGCGGGCCCCTGAACCGCAGCCAGACGCTGCCGGCGGATACGATCGGGAGTCCAGAACCGAGCCGCCGTTTCCCGCACGAAAGCCTCGCTGCCGATGACCAGGCCGTCACTCCAGTACCGCACCCGGCGGTCCAGGCGGAGCTCGAAGGCGGGGGCTCTCTCCGCCTGGCGCATTGCCGCCTCCACCTGATCGGGACGGGCACCGGATTCGGCCGCGTGCAGACGTGCAAACTCTACGCGGAAACGTCTCTGAATCTCGGCCAGGGTCTGGGCGCAGGCCCGTTCACCCTCGTAGGCAACCAGGTGCTTGCGCAGATTCTCCCCAAAAGGATGCCTGCCCGTCGCTCCCCATTCGCCCCAACTCCCGAAGCGGTACTCCGCCGGGTCCCCTGCCAGGCCGGCCCGGACAGGGTTCATCTCCACATAGCACAGGCAGTTCCACAGCGCCGTGTCGCGCTCGAGGATGACGTTCTTGAAGCGCCCAGCCCACAGGGGGCCCCGGCGCCGGACCTCCCGGGTGCGGTTGTACCAGGCGCTGAACTGCTGTTGCAGCCATCCCGTCAGGCAGCTGATGTCGCGCATCTGACGCGCCACCTTCAGACAGCGCGGATCGTCCGCGGCTAGCGTCGGCCGGGAACCGCCGTAGAACCGGTTGTAGCGTCGGACTGCCGCCTCCGGCGTGAGAAGCTCGGCCGGCGCATGGCACACGATATGAAAGTGGTTCCCCATCACCTGGAAGCCCAGGACCTCGACGGTGAAAAACCGGCTCAGGCGCTTGATCAGCCACCCCATTCTCTCCTTCTCCCTGTCGCCGAACGGGAACTCCCCGGCAGATCCCGCGATCCGGTTCGTCAGATGATAGTAGGTTTTCCGGTCGTCCGCCTTGATCCGCGCGCAGCGTGGCATTTCCATTCCTCCTGTATTTGCCTGTCTCCTGCTTGAACGAAAAATCTGTTCCCCATGTGTACACATTTCTATAATAGCACTTTTAGAGGAGCATGCAAGGTCGATAGGTGAAAAAAGTGAGGAGCGTCGAGGCGGCAAGGCGAAAGCGCAGCGGAGTGCCTGTCCCCTGCGGCCGTCCCCTGCGTCTGCCTGACGGCCCTTGGGGAGGGAGGCGGAGTGCCTGTCCCCTGCGTCTGCCTGACGGCCCTTGGGGAGGGAGGCGGAGTGCCTGTCCCCTGCGGCTGCCTGCCGGCCCTGGGGGAGGCGGAGGGAGGCGGAGTGCCTGTCCCCTGCGGCCCCTGCCTGTCCTGCCGTGTAGCAACCCAGGCGTGCAGGCGTTCCATGTTGTGCCTCTTGACAATCTGCGTTCTGGGGAACACGCTTGGGGTACCGACTGGATTCAGCCTCTGCCAGGGGATCGACAATGGCTTCCCGTGACACGACGCGACCGTACGCCCACATGAACCAATTCGTCCCGAACGAAGGCAGGCAGGGGAGGGCCGTTCCGGTGTGGCGCCGTGGGGCAGGCGTTCCCCTGTGTTCCTCCCTCGCGTTCCTGCTTGTCGTTTCCGCCACGGCCATGTGCGAGGTGGTCTGGGAGGTATCCTTCGACAAGGGCCGGAACGCCGAGCCCCTGCCGGTGGCGACGGGACCTGGCATGGCGGGTATGGCGGGGCGGTTCGCACCGGGCCTGACGCATGGTCCTGGAGGTCCGCTGACCGCCTCCGTACAGGGGGCTTTCACGATCACAGTCTGGATGCGCGCCCGGGAATGGGCCGAAGTGGACGCATCGGGGTTCGGTACAGAGGCGCCCCCGACGCTTGTGGCCTGCCGCGATGGCCACGGCGAAGTGCGTGCCGTGTTCAGGGTGCGTCGGGGCATTCTCGAGTTGGCTCTTCGGGGTAGGGGCAGTTGGCAGTCCGTCATGGGCATCCGCGAGATACCCCCGGGAGAATGGGTCCATGCGGCCGTGAGCGTTGGTGAAGGCCGCGCACAGCTCTACCTCAACGGTGTTCCGGAAGGCGCAGGCACCTGCGATCCACTCTCCGTGCCCCTTGTAGAAGCCACGGCCGGGATCGTCGCAAAACGTGTCTTCCGGGGTGAGTTGGACAGCATGTACATCGATGACACGTGTCTGGACGTGGACGCGATTCGCAGGCTGGTGCCGACGGCTGTGAGGCGCCGTGTGGAAGACTTCGCTGTGCCATCTCTTCGTCCCGAGCCTCTGCGGTATCTCGGGCGTGCTCTGCGTCTGGTTCCGAGCGAACGTGCTCCTTTGATCGCGTCGCTGGCCGCCCGTTGCCTGGTGCTGCCATGGTACGGTGCAGGAAGTAACGATGTCCTGGCTGAAGGGACCGGCTTCAACGGGGGTGCAGTGCTGTTCCGGGAGGTCTCGCCCGGCCTGTACGGCCCGCCCATTTCCCTGGCCACAGTGATCCCCGACGCGGTCCTGCCGAGATCGCCCTTCTTCCGCCTGGACCGTCCGGACGGACTCTTCGACGTTCTTTCGGTGGGGACATGGGGTTCGGACAGCAGGACGCTCCTGCGGCATCGGAATGTGGGTCCCGTAGGCTCTCCGCTGTTCCGTCCTCCGGCGATTGTCCCGTGCAACGGGACGGGGTTTGCGGACGCCTACCGCGCATCGCCGGCCGCAGTCCAGGACATGGATGGCGACGGGGTGACCGACCTTGTATTGGTGCATTCCGTCGGCAAGGGGGCCTACCTGCCAGACTGGCCCGACGGGTTCTGGACGGGACAGCCTATGCTGCATTCCGGTCCGGGTCGAGGCTACAGTGTCAACGGCAGATGGTTGGGGGACGAAGGGCGCTTCCTCTTCACCTGGGCCCGTGGAGCGGTCGAGGAGGGTGAGCTCTGCTTCGGTCCGGAACTCCCGATCTACAGCGGCACAGAGGACTTCCCGCTTCAGTGGCGAGGACACGGGACCCCACGGGCTGCCTGCCTGCGCCGGGGCGCGGATGCCTGGCTCGTCCTCGCGGGGAGCATCGACGGGAGCCTTGCCGTGCCGATGCGGATCGATGACAAGGCAGCACTGCGCTGCGGGCCCCCGGTTCCTTTCCTCAGCGCAGAACGGCTTGAGCACATCTACTTCCCCCATGCGATGGATGTGCGGGACCTGGACGCCGACGAGACTCCCGAACTGCTGCTCTCCGGCAACCCGGGTGGACTGGTCATACTCCGCGGCACCACTCCGGGCACGTTCACCGAGCACCAGGCTCGGGTCGAGGGAGGGGACCTGACGATGGAGACCCTGATCGTGCCCTGCCGTGGCGACTGGGACCGGGATGGCAGGGCGGACATCGTCGCGGGGGATGCCTCCGGCTGGTTGGCCCTGTTCCGGGGAACTGCCGATCCCTACTTCTACCACGCCCCGGAACCTCTGAACGTGGGCACCACGGCCGTTCACATCCAGGCAGGAGAGGCCGGTTCCATCCAGGGCCCCAACGAGGCCCGTTGGGGTTACCTGAACCCGACCTTGGCCGACTGGGATGGAGATGGAGTTCTGGACATCCTCACCGGCGACATCCGTGCTTGCCTTTCGTGGTATTGCCCGGCGCAACTGCCCCATGGCCTGCAATCGCCACGCCTGTTCTCCAGGAATGGGCATGCGCTGCCCGCCGCCTGGCGCCAACGTATAGGCGTGGTCTCTCACCCGTCCTCCCCCCCTGCCCTGGTGTACCTGGACTGGAACGGGATCCTCTCGCTTGGGCAGCCTGACAAGGTCGGTTCCGCGGAGATTGCGGTGTCTGTGCCGCTGCGTTACGCGGACGGCCAGACGGTCAGACTTGACGGGCCGACAGGGTTATGGGGCCGCGCCAAGCTCGCCGTAACGGACTGGGACAACGATGGTGTGTGGGACATCCTCTTCGGGACAAACCGCTCCTGCCAACGGTTCTTCTGCCCCGATTTTGCCGCCAAGGAGGCATGTCCCTTCCTGCTGCGCAATGCAGGCACCCCGACCGCGCCCGTTCTGGAACGGCCCGTGCCCATCCGGCTTGTGGATGGCACGGAACTGGCATTCGGCGTCCACATTGCTGCGGTCTGGCCCAGCGACATGAATGGTGACGGGCGCGAGGATGTCCTGGTGGGTGCCGAGGACGGACGCGTATACGTGTTTCTGCGCGAGGAGCTTGTGCCGTGACCGGATGGCGGCCTATGACCGGGTTCTGTTCTCTGCCCCTTGCAGGGACTTCAGCCGAGGAAGGAGAGCCGACAATGCCGCAGGATAGGGATGGAAGACAGGACTTCTGCGACGCTGAGAGCGGACCTGCGGCGGAGCTGCGGTGCGCCTGGATGGCATGGTTGGACACCTTCGATGCGTTCATGCGCGACCTGGACCGACGGCGGGTTCCCTATCTCAGCCACTCCAAGGTCGCCACGGTGGAACGCTGCCCGAAGTGCTACTATGACCAGTATGTCCTCGGTGTTCGGCCCGCGTCCAGTGCCTTGACCACGGGGCTGCTGTTCCACGAGGCGGCGGCCTTGTTCTATGCGGCACGTCAGAGCCACAGGGGAGATGGTGTCCCCGGCGGCGCTGCCCTGCCGGCAGAGAAGCCGGCCCATCCGGAACCGGGGCAACAGGACGTGCTGGACAACGCCGTCGCCACCATGGTGCGCAACGCCTGGGATGGCTATGAGGTGGTAGCCGTGGAGAAACTCTTCTTCATGGATCTGTCGCCCGGTTTGCCCCCGGCCATCGGCATCATCGATCTGGTCCTGCGCCGAGGGAATGTGTACGTCGTCGTGGACCACAAAACAACACGGCGCTTCGGGGAACCGGATGCAGGTCAGTTGATGCTGTACGCAGAGCACCTGCGACGTGCCCTTGCGGCCGCAGAGTGCACGGCGTTCTTCGATGAGTACCGCCTGGTGCCAGACCTCGCGAGGGTACGCAAACCGGTCTTCCGCCGTTCGCAGGTTCCCATCCCCCCTGCCTCGACTCCAGCTCTGGTCAACCGTTACCGGCGAGCGTGGGAAGTCATGACCCGGATCCAGCGGGGGGATCGACCCAACCCAGCATCTGACTGCTGGTTCTGCAACCGGAGTGTCCCCCGCTGGTCTTGAGGTGCCGCGACGACGCCCCGCGAAGATGGCGGGAACCCATCGCCTGCCGTTAGAGCTTCATGTAGTAGTCCACATCCTCGTGCCGGATGTCAAAGCCGGCCCATTCGTAAGCCCTGCGTGCGGGGCCGTGGGCCGGGTCCATGCCGGTATGCACCTTGGCAAACCGCATTCCCTCGTCGCGGAAACGCTGCAGCACGGCCCGGTACATCTCCTGCCCTTTCCCCTTCAGGCCGCAGTCCGGGTCCACGGCGTTGTTGCCGATCTCGCCGATGCGGCGTTCGCCGTCGAGGCGGAAGGTGACGAAGCCGACGATGCGGCCGGCCTCCTCGCAGATGTACACCCAGTGGGGATGCGAGTTGCAGTGGGACTGGATCTGCTCGCCTTTGGCCCGGTCCCGATCCGGGACGAGGACGGCGAACAACTCCGCGCCATAGGCGGCCAGGAACATGTCGTAAATCCCCTGCCAGGCCCGGTTGGCAATATCCATGATCCTCGTCAGGTCTTCGGGACGATATTCCCTGATCATCCTGCCGATCTCCCAGTTTGGTGTGTTGCTCTACCCGTCTGCCCGTTTGCTTACCCTGTGCTCGGTGTGCTCGGTGCCTGTCCCCAGGCCGCTCACCCAGACCCTAACCGCATCGGCACCG
>JAFGRS010000276.1 GCA_016935045.1 Lentisphaeria bacterium
CCTACTGGAGCACGGCCACCGTCTGCGCCGAATTCCAGGATACCGGGGACTGGAATGGTTCCACCTACGTCGGCAAGGACGACGGCTACGAGGACCGGATCTTCCTCGAGACGGGGGCCGCGGCGCGGGATTATCTCGTCGCCGAAGGGTATGGCGTCACGACGGTCTACGACTGGCAGGGGACCGTGACGCCGCTGCGCCACAACAACACCAACGGCAGCCTCTGGCACACCAGCGGGGCGCTGTACTACTTCTCGCCGACGTTCTCGACCACGGGCACGACGGACATCGCCGCCGCGGTCAACGCGGGAAGCTGGCTCGTGCTGCACCGGGACCATGGCTACACGGGCGGCAGCGGCTGGGCACACCCACACTTCGTGACCGCCAACGTCAACTCCCTGGGCAACCTCAACAAGCTGCCGGTGGTCTTGTCGATCAACTGCCAGACGGGGCGGTTCGACGATACGGACTGCTTCGCCGAGGCGTGGCTGAAGAATTCGAGCGGGGGGTCGCACTCGGTCATCGCCGCCACGCGGGACAGCTACTCGTGGTGGAACGACTGGTTCGTCCACGGCATGTTCGAGTGCTTCGGCGGGGATTACTTCTCGACCCTCAGCGGAACGTCCGGCTACAACACGATCACCTATGGGGGCAACGCCTACGGCAACAGCGACACGGTCTCCGTCATCCGCGCCTTCGGGCTGCGCACGGTGTACGACAAATGGGACACGAGTCCGGCCACCAAGCGCACCTACGAGCTGATGGCGTACTTCGGCGATCCGTGCAGCCCGTTGCGCCGCGTCCTGCCGACGGCCCTCAGCGCCAGCCACCCGGCTACACTCTCCGTCGGCCAAGCGGCGACGGTTACGGTCACGGTGACGGCGGGGGGCAGCCCGGTCGAGGGGGCCCTGGTGGCCCTGGTGCTCGATCCGTGGGACTACCAGACGGGGACGACGAATGCCTCCGGGGTCGCCTCGATCCCCTTCACTCCCCAGGGCGCCGGTGCCATGCTGGTGACCTGTTCCCACCCCGGGCACACGCCCTACGAGGGGACCATCGCGGCAAGCCTCAACGCGCCCGTACTGCAGGCCGAGCCGCCCTACACGCAGGGCACCTCCAACACCGTCACCTGGAGTGCCGTCGGCGGGGCGGACCAGTACTACGCCGAAGCCGACAACTCGGGCAGCGGCTTCCCCTCGCCCGAGCAGAACAGCGGCTGGATCCCGGGCACGTCCCACAGCTTCACCGGGCTCGGCGCCACCTCCACCAACCACTACCGCGCCAAGGCCCAACTCGCCATGCCCGGGGCGCTGGATTTCTGGTCCCAGACCACCCAGGCGGATTTCCTGACAGATACCCTCACCAATACCACCGCGGCCGCGGACGGCACGGTCCACCTCACCGATACGGGGGCCCCGACCACGGACACGCTGGGAAGTACGGACTTCCTGTACGCTCCCTATGCCCCGGAAATCCACTTCGGGGTCTACGAGTGTACGACATCGATAACCCTGACTCGAATCGAATCCTATCTCGAACTGAGCTCGAGCACCGCGATCGAGTTCTCGGTGTTCGAGTCTGCGACCATGAACGGGGTATACGCCCTCATCCACAGCAACACCGTCGCGAGCCCCGGTACCGGCACCAGGTTCTTCAGCTCGGGGGACATCTCGGTGCCGCTGACGGCGGGGAAGTACTACGCCATTGGCTGCGGCTGGAATGCCGCAGTTCCGGTGCAGTACATAGGCGCGGTGGGAACCACGCCCACGCCCATCTCCTGGGGGAACTGCTCGCTGGGGGCCTACTATCTCTCCACGTATCCCGCCCCCGGGACCTTCAACGGCGCCGGCCTGGCCGTGAACACCTACCGGAACTACCACCGCCTGACGACGAGAAACCCGAGCTATGCGGCCTCCGGCAGCGTGCGCACACCGGGCATCACCCCGGGCTCCTTCGCCCGTTGGGGATCCCTCAGCTTCTCGTCCAGTACCCCCACCGGAACGGCCCTGACCGTGGATGTGCTGAACAACGCCAATACCGTCCTGAGCGCCGCCGTGGCCTCGGGCACCGACCTCGACGGCCTGGGGATCACGGCCACAACCATCAAGCTGCGGGCGAACCTCTCCACCTCGAACAGCTCGGTTACCTCGTCGCTGGCCTCCTGGCAGGTCACCTGGCAGGAACCCGACACCTACGCCGAGAGCGCCTGGTCCAACATCGAATCCTCGACTCAGGACCCGCAGACCGGCTCCATCGGGGATGTGGTCTGGGACGACTATGACGGGAACGCCACCGAGGACCCCGGCGAACTCGGCATTCCCGGCGTCACGCTGCGGCTCTATCAGGACGACGGCGACAACGTCTTCGAGCCCGGCGCCCAGGATCCCCTCCTCGATACGCAGGTCACCGACGGCAATGGGCTCTATGACTTCACCGGGCTCTTCCCGGGGACCTACTGGGTGGATGTGGACGATACCTCGCCCCCCCTGATCGGGTTCGGCCGCACCACGACCTATGACCCGCTGCGGGTGGTGCTCGCCTCGGGGCAGGACCAGAACGGGGCGGACTTCGGCTACCGGCAGCCCATGGACTTCGGGGACGCGCCGGACGACTACCGGACGCTGAGGACCAGCGACGGCGCCCGGCACGTGATGGCAGGCTTGCCCTTTCTCGGCGGGGCGGTGGACGCGGAACCCGACGGCCTGCCGGGCGCGGACGCACTGGGGGATGACAACAACGCGGCTCCGGACGAGGACGGGATGACGGCCACGCCCCTGATCGTGGGGGCGCCGGTGACGGTGACCATCACGGTGATGGGGCACGGGTTCCTGAGCGCCTGGATGGACTGGAACCACGACGGGGACTGGGACGACGCCGACGAACAGATCGCGGCGGACCAAGAACTGATCACGGGGACGTATCCGTTCCCGCTGGTGGTCCCGGCCCACGCGCTGCCCAGCCCGGGGACCTACGCCCGGCTGCGCTACAGCACCCAGACGGGGCTGTCGTCCTACGGTCTGGCCGCGGACGGGGAGGTCGAGGATCACCGCCTGCCGATCCTGGCGCCGCCCACCGTGACCCTGAGCGTGGACGAGGCGGCGATCGCCGAGAACGGCGGGGGGGCCACCTTCACCGCGACCCTCTCCCACGCGACCAGCCTGGCGGTGACGGTGAACCTGGGCTTCGGCGGTACGGCGGCGGCGCCCGCCGACTACACGGCCTCGGCCACGCAGATCGTGATCCCGGCGCAGGGACTGACCGGGACGGTGACGGTGACCGCCGCGGACGACGGCTGGAACGAGGCCGACGAGACGGTGGTGGTGGACATCACCGGCGTGACCAACGGGACGGAGGACGGGACGCAGCAGGCCACCACCACGATCACGGACGACGACGAACCCGGAGTGGCGGCGACGCCTTCCGGCGGCCTGGTGACGACGGAGGCGGGGGGGCAGGCGACCTTCACGCTGGCGCTGACCTGCCGGCCGACGGCGGACGTGACCATCGGCCTCTCCTCGGACAACCCCGGCGAAGGAACGGTCTCGCCGGCCGGCGTGACCTTCACCTCGGAGAACTGGAGTGCGGCCCAAACCGTGACGGTGACGGGCGTGGACGACCCGGTGGACGACGGGGACATCGCCTACAGCATCGTGACGGCCGCGGCGGTGAGCGCGGACGCGGACTACAGCGGCTTGAACGCGGCGGATGTCTCGGTCACCAACCAGGACAACGACCAGCCGATGGACTTCGGGGACGCGCCGGACG
>JAFGRS010000277.1 GCA_016935045.1 Lentisphaeria bacterium
AGCGAGGCGCTTCTCGACGCCGAGCATGGGGTATGGACCCATGCCTTCGAGGCCGATTGTGCCGAGGCCGGCATCGAGGCCGATCCCACGGCCGGAGCGCACGAAGGCTCGATCGGGAGGACGTACGGGGACGCGGGTGTGGCCCTGTTCCGCCGCAACCTGGGAAGGTACCGTGCTCTTGCCGAAGTGCCCACGGTACGCGTGGACGAACCGGTCACGGTGGGAGACGGCGAATGGCGCACGGAGGTCGACATGGTCGGTCACGGGATCCGCTGGCTGGAACTCCGGCCCGGCCCCTGATGTCGCTCGCGCGCAGCGGTGGGCTCCCTGCGCGGGCGCGTGGCCGATTCCAGGCGGCGGGCGAAATCCGGCGTGGGCGCTGGGCTCCCTGCGTGGGCGCGCGGCCGGTGCGCCCGTGCGGCGGGGACCGTGCGAAGACGTCGACGTTCTGCGCCGCGCAGTAGAATCGACGCAACCCGCGGCGCGGGGTCACGACCGGGCGCGGGCACATCCGGAGGTTGGCATGAAGCCTGTCCATGTAGCGATTGTCGGGGCCGGTTCCCGCGGTCTGTACAATCTGGCGACGCGCATCGCGGAATCCGCGGCCGAGACCGGGCTGCGGGTCACGGCCCTCTGCGACCGCCGCCAGGAACGGCTCGACGAAGCCTGCGAGTACCTCGGCGCCGCCTTCCGGGAGCACGGGGTCGACTGCCGGCCCCGCGGCACCACCGACTGGAACGAGGTGGCCGCGGACCCCGCCATCGATGCGGTCATGGTCACCACGCCGCAGTGCTTCCACCGGGAACCCGCCGTGGCCGCGCTCCGCGCCGGAAAACGGGTCTACGTCGACAAACCGCTGGCTCACACCCTGGAGGATGCCCGGGCCATTCTCGAAGAACAGACGCGGACGGGTCACCCGGTCATGGTGGGCTTCACGCGGCGGTACGAGGCGCCCTGGCAACGGGCCCGGGAACTCCTGCGTTCCGGCGCCATCGGCGATCTCCACATGGCGATCCTCCGGGACATCATTCCCTTCCACACCTTCTTCCACCGCTGGCATCGCCGGCGGCAGTGGTCGGGCGGGGCGCTGAACGACAAGAGTTCGCATCACTGCGACGTGCTGAACTGGTTCGCGGAGAGCCGTGCGCTGCGGATCTCGGCCATGGGTGGCCGCCGCGTTTTCCGGACCCGGGAGGACGCTCCGGCGCGCTGCCTGGACTGCCCCGACCGGGAGTGTCCCTACCGGATCGGGCCGACCCGGGGACGCCGCCTCAGCCAGGAGGAGATGGAGATCAAGGGAAACGCCTGGTTGCACGCGGAGTCCGAATTCGAGCGGGCGGACACCTGCGTCTACCTCCCCGGCGCGGACATCAAGGACCACGCCGTCATCCAGGTGGCCTACGAGAACGGGGTCGTCGGCTCCCTCATCGTCAGCTTCTTCGGCCCCAAGGCCGAGGACCAGGAGACCATGGAACTGGTCGGGACCCGGGGAACCATCCTGCTGAACCGGCATACAGGGTCCCTGCGCCTGATCACGGACCACGGCCGCACGCTGAAAACAGAGGACTGCCGATCCGCGGACTTCCAGGGCTCGCACTTCGGCGCCGATGCGGAACTCGTGCGCCGGTTCCGCCGCTTCTGCGACGGCGAACCCCCGGTCGTATCCGCCATCGAGGGATACGAGGCAACCCGCATGATCATGGCCGTACACGACGCCATCGATGCGGGGGGCGCCACCATCGACCTGACCTCCCGCGAGCCCGGCGAACCGTAGGAGTTCTCTGCCCCCAGGGCGGACGTTGCGGAGGCGCGAGAGAGGCGGTACCTTCGTGCATCCGGCGGGATGCGTCCGCCGGACGGCGCTGCGCGTTCCGCCATGGGCCTGCTGCCCTCCGCGACGCCGCGGCGCCCCATCGATTGGAGGCCGGGTGACGATGGATATTCGTGCGACAGCCGCGGCGGCCAAGGCGGCTTCCCTGCCCTTGGCCGCTGCTTCGGGGGATGCCAAGGACCGCGCTCTCGGGGCCATGGCGGAGGGGCTCCGGAGTTCCTGCCAGAGCATCCTCGATGCCAACGCCAAGGACCTTGCCGCGGCGGAGGCCGAGGGCTTGGCCGCGCCCCTGCGGAAACGTCTGCGCTTCGACGGCAAGAAGCTGGACGAGGTGGTGACCGGCATCGAGAGCCTCATGGCCCTGCCCGATCCCGTGGGCCTGACCGAACGCGGCATGGAACTCGACCAGGGCTTCGAACTGTACCGCGTCAGTTGCCCGATCGGGGTCATCGGCGTCATCTTCGAGTCGCGGCCGGATGCCCTGGTGCAGATCTCGACACTGTGCCTGAAAAGCGGGAATGCGGCGCTGCTCAAGGGCGGACGCGAGGCGGTCCACACCAACCGCGCCCTGGCCGACGTCCTGGTCCGGGCCGCGGCCGAGGCAGGGATGCCGGCGGGGTGGCTGCAACTCCTGGAAACCCGGGCCGAGGTCACGGCCATGCTGGCCCTGGACGATCTCATCGACCTGATCATCCCACGGGGTTCCAATGCCTTCGTGCGCTTCATCATGGAGCACTCGAGCATCCCCGTGCTGGGACATGCCGACGGCATCTGCCACGTCTACGTCGACGGCGCCGCGGAACTGGCCAAGGCGGTGGCCATCACGGTGGACTCCAAGTGCCAGTACGTGGCCGTCTGCAACGCGGCCGAGACGCTGCTGGTGCACGAGGATGTCGCGGCGGCCTTCCTGCCCGCCGTGAAGGAGGAACTCGAGGCGCGGGGGGTGTCCCTGGTGGGTTGTCCACGCACGGCGGCGATCATCCCGGTAGGCGAGGCGACCGAGGAGGACTGGCGCACGGAATACCTCGACTATCGCCTCTCGATCCGGGTGGTCAGGGACCTGGCGGAGGCGATCGACCACATCAACACCTATGGCAGCGGTCACACCGATGCCATCGTCACCGAGGACCGCGGCAGCGCCGCCCGGTTCCTCAACCTGGTGGATGCCGGGAACGTGTTCTGGAACTGCAGTACCCGCTTCAGCGACGGGTACCGGTACGGGCTCGGCGCGGAAGTGGGCATCAGCACCAACAAGATCCATGCCCGCGGCCCGGTGGGCCTCGAAGGGTTGCTCATCTACAAATGGAAGCTCATCGGACAGGGCCAGACGGTGGCGGAATACGCCCAGGGCCAACGCCGGTTCACCCACCGGCCGCTGCACCGGGAGTGCCCCCTGTGAAGGACGATCCCACCCCAGCCCATCGCCCGGCCCCGGACGAGACTCCGGTGCTGCGGGAACTGCGGGACGCCGACGTGGGCGCCGCCACGGCCCTCTACAATCACTACGTCCGCTATTCGACGGCCACCTTCCAGGTCCGGGAGGTCAACACGGTGGAGTTCCGGGCTCAGTTTCTGGTCGCGGACACGCCTCTCCGCCTGCTGGCGGCAGAAGCGAACGGCAAGCTGGTGGGCTTCGGAGGCGTCCTGCCCTACCACACCCGCTGCGCCTACCGTCACACGGGCTCCCTGTGCATCTACCTGAAGCCGTCGGCCACCGGCCGGGGATATGGCGCCAGCATCCTCGCCGCGGCCGAGGCGCAGGCGCGTTCGGCCGGCCTCCACGCGCTCCTGGCCGCCATCTGCGCCGAGAACCGGCCCAGCCTGACGCTGTTCCAACGCCACGGCTACACCCAGGCGGGGCATCTGCGCGAAGTCGGGCACAAGTTCGGACGCTGGCTGGACGTCATCCTCCTCGAGAAGCTCCTCTGACCGCGGAGCCGTGCGGTCCGGACGTCCGCCGTAGAGCGATGGTTCGCAGGCAGCGACGGGGTGGCTGTGTCCCATCGTCTCTGCGCGAGTCCCCACGCCTCAGCGGCTTTGGGAAGCGTCCGGCAAGGGAACCGGCTCCCCGGAGAGCAGGAAGAAGTCGTCCCAGCGGATGAATGCGGCCGGGTCGGGCCCCGGGGCTGCCCCGGGCCGCAGGCGTCCCGCGAACCGCACTTCGAGGGCGCTGCCCACGGCGGCATCCTGCCCTTCCGGACCCGAATGCCAGTGGACCGTCCACGTGCGCCACTGCCGGGCCTGGCCCGCCGTCGCGGCGATGCGCACTTCGGCAAGGGGGCTGTCGGAACCCGACGCCGCCAGCCCGATGGTCGCCTCCGCGGCTGCCCGCGGGGCATCCACGAAGACCTTGGCCCAGAGGAGGTAGTCCGTGTCCGGGCGGATCGGCCCGAGGACTTGGCGCCCCAGGGCCTGGCCGGTGTGCTGCGGCAGGAGGTTGAGACACGCCGTGGCGCCGTGCACATGGATGGGCCCGGTGACTTCCCAGGGCCCGTTCGCCGGCAGTCCCCCGTCGAACGAGGGGTCCCGCAGGCGGTTCTCTGGGGCCAGGACCCAGGTCCCGTCCGGGGCCCATTCCGGCTCGCCGGTGTCCGGAAAACAGGGGTAGATGCCGGTGCGCTCCCAGTCGGCATGGAGCCCCGGTGTGCCGCCCGGGACACACGCGTCCAGATCGACGAGGGGCTGGAGGAAGGGCAGGGGCTGCAGGCGGTAATGCTCCCCCTGGAAGGCGCCGGTGATGTCCGCCGGGGCCTCGCCCAGGGACGCCTGGGTGTTGGCCAGCGAGCGCGAGCGGACCTGGTCATCGAGGGGGCGGACATAGGGGGGCAGGAGTTCGAGCGGGAGACGGATCCCCCGACCGATCAGGGGGCTGTCTTCGCGGAGGCGGTAGTCCGCGGCTTGACGATCGACGAAGCGGGGTTCCCCGACGAGGGTCGGCGGGCGCACGCTGTTCCAACTCCGGCCCCGACGGTGCGCCTCGAACAGCAGGGCATCGGCGATGACGGAGTGCTGGTCCGCGTGCATGGCCAGCCACCAAAACGGCAGGCGTCCGTAGTAGTCGTCCCATCCCGCCATGAATTTGATGTGGTTGCCGCCATAGTGGATGGCGGGAAGGGTCCAGGCGAAGACGTTCCAGTCGGCGTGGTTGTTGCAGCCCCAGGCCGAATCCCGCCCGCAGGCGAGGTAGGAACCCGTGCAGTCCACGAGGATGTTGTTGACCACGAGATTGTTGCGGGTGGTGTAGAGGCAGCGCTCGGGCAGGGGACGGTACGGGTCGGCATGCCTTTGCGCGAAGTGCGCGCCGCGGCGATAGGTGCTGATGGTGATGCCTTCGGCGCAGCGGTCCAGGACGTTGTGCGCGACCAGGCAGTTCGAGCCGTAGACCCAGATGCCGCGGCCACAGTCGCGGAACACGTTGTTGGCGATGACGCCCCAACTGCTGATCTCGAAGTACACCCCGAACGAGCAGCTCTCGAAGACATTCTCGGCCACCAGGACATTGTTGACGTTGATGTCCAGCCAGAGGCCGTGACCGCCCCGGAACCGGTTGCGCAGAATGCACGTGTCCTTCAGGGAGGTGATCTTGTTGCCCACATGGGCGCAGCGCACGTCACCGCGCCAGCCGTTGCCGCGAAATTCGTTGCCCTCGATCCGCATGCGCCAACCGAAGGAGGGGCTGATGCCGCAGAGCCCGTTGTCGGCGATGAGGCAGCCCCGGGTCACCCCGTCCCAGCCGTGATGAATCAGGCCGATGAACTCGTTGTCGAAGATGCGGCAGTCCTCCACCGTGCTGCCCCGGCCGTGCACCACCACCGCCGATTCGCTGCCGCCGGAATACTGACCGTCCGCCGCACGGGTGATGTCCAGGCCGCGCAGTGTCCAGGTGCCGTGCAGTAGCACCAGCGGCGAACGTACCGACACCTCGATCTCGTGGACGGAGGGATCCGAGCCGTCCTCGAGCCAGAGGTACAGGCGAGAGCCTTCCCGGTCGTGGAAGAACGAGCCCGGACGCAGGTCCGACACATCCCGTCCATCCCACTCGCGGCGGTAGCGGAAGCCTCCCCCCCTCTCGACTCGTTCGGGGGGGCCCTGCAGCCCGATCTGGTCGAGGCGGCGCCCGTCGGCAAAGACCAGGGCGGCCCGCCCCGCATGGTCGCAGGCATGGATCCCCAGGAACGGCGCGCTGCCGTGGTCCAGGCCTCCGGCGACGGCGGGAGCGGGTGAGGCGTCCACGGCGCCGTCCACCCCCATGCGACGACGCCAGGCGTCCGGATCGAACGCCTCTTCCACCACCCCGGCATCGGGGGCGGTCCGGCGCAGGGCCACCCGAACCGGGGTCCAGGGCCCGGACAGCCGGTCGGCCCCGCTGACGACCGGGCGCTGGCCCGGCCATGCCGCCAGGGTGATGCGGGCCTGGCCGGTTGCGGCCGCCTGGAGCCGTCGAACGACGCTCTCGCGGTAGACGCCCTGCCGCACCCAGATGGTGTCCCCCGGCGTGGCGGCGTCCACCGCGGCCTGCACGGAGCGGAAGGGCCGGACCGCATCTCCCGGGGCCCCATCGGCTCCCTCCGGGCTGACGACCCAGTCTCGTGCCTCGGCCGCTGCCAGGAAGACCAGGCAACCCGGCATCAGGATGGTCAGACGCAGGCGCATGCTCGACCTCCGCCATGGTGCTTCGGCAATGCCCGGCTCAGGGTCCGCGCGGGCGGTCAGCCCGGCCACGGCCGCCGCAGGGAGCTTCGCATTGCCGGCGCAGTCTCCTTCGAGAGGAGCGGGCAACCGGGCCGAGCGCGCACTGCGGGAGCATTGCCCAAGACATGGAACACGGGTTGACGGCGAGAGTCAAAGGCCATACAGTAAGATGCATGCGTGGTATCCACGCGGCAAGGACGTGTGCGTCATGTACGGCATTCTGTGGCAACTGCGACTTAGGTACCTGCAACCGCGTCTGGGCGGATGAGCCCGTGGTTGCAGGGAATCGGTGCTGCAGACCCTTCGGTCCGCCATCCTCCCCACTGAGTTCGACGCGGTTGCAGGTGTTCCCCGCTTCCCCAGCCGGCGAAGCCGTCAGGCCGCGTGCGTTGGGGTGGAGTCTTCCCTGTTCTTCTGATCGCATAGGAATTGCTGCGGGACGCGGGTCCCGACGGAGAACGACCCATGACAGCCCGATATGCCCAGCCCCCCGCCATCGCCATGTCGGAACGGCGCTGGCCCGGCAACAGCATCGTCAAGGCACCCACCTGGTGTGCCGTCGACTTGCGTGACGGCAACCAGGCCCTGCCCAACCCCATGACTCCGGTCCAGAAGCGCGCCTACTACGACCTGTTGGTACGCATCGGCTTCAAGGAGATCGAGATCGGGTTCCCATCGGCCTCGGCGGACGATTTCCAGTTCTGTCGCGACCTGATCGAGCAGAACGCCATCCCCGAGGATGTCACCATCTCGGTGCTGACCCAGGCCCGCGAGCACCTGATCCGACGCACCTTCGAAGCCCTGCGGGACGTGCGCCGGGCCATCTGTCACGTCTACATCGCCACCAGCGACCTGCATATGGGCTTCGTCTTCGGCAAAACCCCCGAACAGACCAAGCAGACCGCCCTGGAATCGGTGCGGCTGATCCGCCAACTGGCCGACGCCATGCCCGACAGCGACATCCGCCTCGAATTCTCCCCCGAGGAGTTCACGGACAGCGAGTTGCCCTTCGTGGTCGACCTGTGCGACAACGTCATCGAGACCTGGGGACCCAAGCCCGGCGAGAAGGTGGTCATGAACCTGCCGGCAACCGTGGAACGGCGCCTGCCGACGCACTACGCCGACATGATCGAGGCCTACCTGGGAGCACAGAAACACCCCGAGTCGACCCTGGTGTCCCTGCACGCCCACAACGACATGGGCAGTGCGGTGGCGGCGACGGAACTGGCCCTGATGGCCGGGGCGCACCGCGTCGAAGGGACCCTCTTCGGCCACGGCGAGCGTTCCGGGAACGTGGACCTGGTGACCATCGCGCTGAACCTGCAGTACCTCGGGCTGGAGACGGGCCTGGACTTCCGCGGCATCGAGGAGATCCGGGACACGGTTGCGGATCTGACCGGCCTGCCGGCACACGTCCGCCATCCCTATGCCGGCGAGCTGGTCTTCTCGGCCTTCTCCGGCTCCCATCAGGATGCCATCCACAAGGGCCTGGGCAACGCCGAAAAACTGCGGCAGCATTTCGGCGGCTGGAAGATCCCCTACCTCCATATCGACCCCAAGGACATCGGGCGAAGCTACGAGAAGTTCATCCGCATCAACAGCCAGTCCGGCAAGGGCGGCATCGCCCACGTCCTCGAGAAGGAGTACGGCGTGCGCCTGCCCCGGCCGCTGCTGGTGGAGCTGAGCGCCCATGTCCAGGCCTTCGCCGACAAGGTGCAGCGCGAGGTCCAGAGCCGCGAGGTCTGGGAGATCTTCATCCGGGAGTTCGCCCGCCGGGACGGTCCGCTCCAGTTGGTGAACTACTGGCCGCGTCCCAACGCGGACGACCCCAAGATCATCGAGGGGGAGGTGCACGTGGACTTCCGCGGCGAGAGGCGGATCCTGCATGGCACGGCCGGGGGTCCCATCGCGGCCTTTGTCAAGGCGGTCCGGCAGTTGCCCATCCCGGAATTCTCGCTGCAGGAATACGAGGAGGATGCGATCGGCAGCAGCGCCGATGCCGAGGCCATCACCTTCGTGCGGCTCGAAAAGCAGGGCGACGGGGCCTTCTACGGGGTCGGGTTCGGCCACAACATCGACCAGGCCGCCGTCGGGGCCATCGTCTCAGGCGTCAACCGCTTGATGGAGCATCCGACCCCCTGATCCGGCGGCAGCAGACGAGCAGGGCGGATCCCCCTGGAGCCCGAGACGCCCCGGAGCGGGTTCGCGGTATCCGGCCCTCCTGACTCTGGCTGCCGGGCGGCAGATCGCGGGACCTACGTTGCGTCGCCCGGTGGGTTTCCCCCCCCTTCCGCCGGGTGCGGTTTTGCGGGTCCCCGAACGGTCAGGGTACAGGCGGCCCGGTCGCAGTTCGAGAGATCGATATCGTAGGTGAAGCCGAGGGGTTCCAGGACGCGGCGGTAGAGGACGTCGCAGTGTCGGCAGTAGTCGGGGTAGGGGAGGAAATGGTCGGCCTCGAGGAGTCGGCCCTTGGAGGGACAGTGGTGCATCCGGATGCGGAAGAGGCCCTGTTCCTCGTCCAGTTCCATGGTGAAATCGGCGGCCTCCTCATTCAGGGTGCGGCTCCAGTACAGCCAACAGCCGCGCAGACCGTGCTCCGAGACCAGTTCACGCAGGTTGGTCAGGAAACGGTCGGAGAGGCAGTTCCAGAACTCCTCGACGGCCTTCCTGCCCCCGAGCCGCTGGAGGGCACGGAACAGCTCGCTGTAGGCGGGGATGAATTCGGTGCAGCTGATCATGGCGGCCCCCGGCGGAACGTTTGCGTGGCAGCCCCGGTGGCGGGGTCGTAGCCCCGGAACTCGCTCCGGTAGGGAGTGCCCTCACAGATGGCTTCGTTAACCGTGCGCGTGGTCTCGAAGAACAACCCGGCCACGTCCTCGCCGCAGGCGCGGATGTACGCTTCCGCGGGGCAGCCCGGGACTTCGACCGTGAGCGCGTCGGGGCCCTGCCGCACCTTCACGGCGACTCCTTCGATGCCATAGGTGCGCTCGATGTGCTGGCGCAGGCAGTCCAGATCGCCGCGCATCAGTGCCTCCCGCAACGGGGCATACCAGGCCCTGGCAAAGTCGCGCAGCCAGGAGCGTACAGCGTCCTCGCCGTGGTGCTCGTGAACGTACCGAACGGCGGCGTTGAGAGCCCTGTGAAAGTCCCTGTGCAGATAGAGATTCTCGTTCGCGCGGCGGTCCATCACTTCGACGCCCATGGCGGCATCCTCCGGACTGGCAGGAGCGGGGCCCAGCGGTCCCCACAACGTAGCGCAGGGCTCCGGCCACGGCTACGCCGCAGCAGAGCGCCAGCATCACCCCTCAGGCCACACGGGACGGCGCACCAGAAGCTGCACCCCGGCCTCTCCGATGCTGTCCCCCCCCCTGTTTTCCGGCCATGGCCACAGAATTCGGTTGGATTGCCGGGGAGTGGCACGGGCGTCCTGCCTGTGCGGACACGCAGCCAGAGCCTCGCGCGCACGGATTCGTGAGTTCCGGCGATTCTGAGACGATGAGTATGACGGGACGATCAGTCAGGCAGCAGGAACAGCCGTCCCGCGCCGGCATCCAGGGAGAGCTGCAGGCCGGGCATGTCCGGGCTGTCGTCGAGGAGCGGGATTTCCGCGCCCGTAGCCTGGCTCACTTCCCGGACCTGGTCCGGATGGGCCCCGAACTCGACCGTAGGCCAGGAGGTGAAGAGGTAGTCGTAGTTGCACAGGAGCAGTGCCCGGCGTCCGTCCGCATGGCGGAAGAGGCCCAGCAGGTATTCGGCCTCAGGGGGTCCTGCCAGGGCCGTGAGGGGGGTATTGCGGAGTGCCTCGGGTGTGGAGGTCGAAGCGGACACCCGGACGACGCCTTCGCTGGTCAGCTGCATCAGCGTTGGCCCGAGTGCCTTGACCGCGGCGTTGAGGCGTTGCGCCTGACCGTAGTGCCGGGTCTTGCGTCCCTCGGCAGTGATGATGGCGCCGCCCCTGGGGAACTCGGCGCCCCGCGGGGTCCAGTAGCAGAAGTAGAGCACCCCCTTAGCGCCGTGGGCCAGGGAGGTGAAGACCTGCCAGCGGATGCTGTGTTCGGTGGGGTCGTAGTGTGGTCCGAAGGGCATGGTGTTGAAGAAGTTCCAGAAGGGTACCCCGGTTCGCAGCGCATGCACGCGCAGCACGTCCAGATTGGCGCAGTAGGCGGCCCGACCATCGGCCTTCGGCTGCATCCTCGGATAATGGTCCATGGAGAGCACGTCCGTACCGACCTCGTCCACGAAGCGGCGCACGTGTTCCTCGTAGGTCTCTGTTCCGAGCTGCTTCGTGTTGGCGTAGTTCGGAAAGAGGTTGATGTAGACCAGGCGCCCCGGTCTCGCGGCGCGGATGGCATCGACGTCCCGCCGCAGTGCGGCGAAGTCGGCGGCGTTGGGTTCGTCCCGCAGCATGTATCCCCAACAGGCCGGGCTCTCGGGCAGTTCTTCGGCTTTGAGTCCGGCCCGGGAGACCACCGCACGCAGATCGTTGGCCTCGCAGAGGCGAAGTTGCTCGCGGACGCTCTCGGGGGTCCGGGCCCCGAAGCCCCCGATGACCAGCGTGAAGTTCGCGGCCGCGATGTCGCGGTAGCGTTCGGCCATGCCCTCGCCCGCCGGGGGG
>JAFGRS010000278.1 GCA_016935045.1 Lentisphaeria bacterium
ATCCTGGTGTCCCCGGTCAAGGTGCACCGGCGTCAGGAGGAGATCCAGGCGGCGATCACCGAGGGGGTCGAACTCGAAACCCTGGTCTCGCCGACAAAGATCCACTCGCAGGGGGGACGCCTCACCGGCGTGGACTGCATCCGAAACCGCCTGGGAGACGTGGATGCCGGCGGCAGGCGTACGCCGGTGCCCATGCCCGGAACCGAATTCCGCACCGCCCTCGACACCCTGATCGTCGCCGTCGGCGAAAAGCCCGCCAGCGAGTGCCTCCATGCCATGGGCCTCGAAACCGACCGGAACGGGCGGGCCAAGGTCAACCCGCGGTCCCTCCAGACCAGCCTGCCCGGGGTCTTCGCGGGGGGCGATCTGGTCACCGGTCCGAACACCGTCGTCGATGCCATCGCGGCCGGCAAGAAAGCCGTCGAGAGCATCGACCGTCACCTGCGCGGCGAGGCGCCCGCCCCGCCCGCATCCCCCCATCTCCCGGATGTCTTCGTCCAACGGCTTGAGGTGCCCGAGCAGGAAGCGGCACAGGCCCGGCGGCAGACCCCTCCCGTGCTGCCCGTGCCGGCACGGGCCAAGAACTTCCGTGAAGTGGAGATGACCCTCTCCGAAGAACAGGCCCGAGCCGAAGCCCGACGCTGCCTGCGTTGCGACCTGGCCTTCACGGAGCACCTGTGCCCGCATGCGGCCGAAGCCGTGCCGGGAGGGAATGGGAAACCATGATCACGCTCACCATCAACGGCTTGGAGGTCTCGGTCGAGGAGGGATCCACCATCCTCGAAGCGGCCCAGTTCCTCGGGTTCCCGATCCCGACGCTGTGCCACATGGAGGGGTTGACGCCCTATGGCGCCTGCCGCCTGTGCGTGGTCGAGATCGGGGAGGAGCCCAGGTCCCGGCTGGTTTCCTCCTGCACCTACCCCGTCGAGCAGGGCCTCAAGGTCCGCACGGCTTCGGCCCGGGTCCTGCGGGCGCGCCGGATGATCCTCGAACTGCTGCTGGCATCGTGCCCCCAGTCCAAGACCATCCAGGACCTCGCCTCGGCCCTCGATGTGCGGCAGCAGCGCTTCCGGCAGGAGTACCAGGACTGCATCCTCTGCGGCCGCTGTGTGCGCATGTGCGAGGAACAGATGATGGCCAAGGCCATCGGCTTCCGGGGCCGCGGAGAAGGGCGCAGCATCGGGACCCCCTTCGACGTGCCCTCGGATGCGTGCCGCACCTGCGGCGGCTGCATGTACGTCTGCCCGGCCTGCACCCTGCGCTGCACCTACAACGTGCCGGAGAAGGCAATCTGCGGCGGCTGCGCCAACATCAGTCCGCCATGCATCGAGAAGGCGGGGTTCGACGACATGATGTGCTACATGGAACCCTGTGTGGCCTGCGAAATCGCGGCAAGATAACGGTTCATCAGCCAAGGAGGCTTCGTCCATGTCCTACTCCCGAGTGAACACATCCGCCGCGACGCTGACCAAGAATCGGACCGAGGGATCGATCACCCCGTCTTCGGGCATGTGCGTCACCTGCGTCGACGGCTGCATCGGTATGTGCGAGATCGGCAAATCGGCGTACCGCGGCCACGAGGTGATCTACCCCCAGCCGTTCGGCGTGATCACCACCGCCGCTGAGAAGCAGTACCCGGTGGACTACTCCCACCTGAACATCATGGGGACCTGCGTCGGCGCCTACGGCATCGAGGAGGACAGCGACAGGGCGATCTTCCCGGCCGTCGACCTCGAGGTCCGCATCGGGCACGACGGGGGGCTCAAGTTCCGCTATCCCTGGCTGATCTCGGGCATCGGCTCCACCGATGTCGCAAAGAACAACTGGGAGGGCCTCGCCATCGGTTCGGCCCTCGCCGGGACCGCGCTGACCATCGGCGAGAACGTGGTCGGCATGGACACGGAGGCCACCCTCGTCAACGGCCGGGTCACGGATACGGTCGACCTCAAGCGCCGGGTCAGGCTCTACCGGGAGTTCCAGCGCGATGGCTACGGCGCCATCGTCGTCCAGGCCAACATCGAGGATACCCGCCTGGGGGTGCAGGAATACGCCATCCGGGAACTCGGGGTGGAGTGCGTCGAACTCAAGTGGGGACAGGGCGCCAAGAACATCGGCGGCGAAGTCAAGATCCGCGATCTCGACAAGGCGCAGCTCCTGCACGCGCGGGGCTACGTGGTGTTGCCGGACCCGACGGACCCGATGGTGATCGAGGCCTTTCACCGGGGTGCCTTCAAGGAGTTCGAACGCCATTCCCGCGTCGGCATGGTCAGCGAGGAGTCCTTCGCGCAGAGAGTCGCCGAGTTGCGCGCGGCCGGGGCCAAGTATGTGTTCCTCAAGACCGGTGCCTATCGGCCCGCTGACCTGGCGCGCGCCCTCAAGTACGCCTCGACCTACAAGCTGGACCTGCTGACCGCCGACGGCGCCTCGGGAGGAACCGGAATGAGCCCCTGGCGCATGATGAACGAGTGGGGCATCCCTCCCGTGTACATGCATGCCATGCTGTACGGCTACGCCAAACGCCTGGCGGACCGGAATGCCTACCTGCCGGCCCTGGCCGTGGGCGGCGGCTTTACCTTCGAGGACCTCATCTTCAAGGGCCTGGCCATGGGCGCCCCCTACGTCAAGCTGATCGGCATGGCGCGCGGTCCCGTGGCCGCCGCCATGGTCGGAAAGACCATCGGCAAGGCCATCGATGCGCACCAGATCCCGGTCTATGTGGAACGCTTCGGCAGCACCCGCGAGGAAGTCTTCGTCACCGCCAGTGCCATGCGGACCGAACTCGGTGCCGCCCTCTACGAGAAAATCCCCGCCGGGGCACTGGGACTGTATACCTATTACGAACGACTGGCCCAGGGTCTGCGCCAACTGCTGGCCGGGTGCAGGAAGTTCTCCCTCGAACACATGTGCCGCGACGACCTCGCCGCCCTGACCACCGAGGCCGCCGAGATCACGGGCCTGCGCCACGTGATGGATGTGGACAGGGGACGGGTCGACCAGATCCTCGACGCCTGACCCGGGACCCCCGCGCCACAATCCCCATCCCGCGGCACTGGGGACCCGCTTGAAGCAGCCTCCGGCCGCAACCGCGCGACGCCGGCGTGGGCGCCTTCAGGGAACTCGACCCGTCCTTGCGGCAAGGACGCCACAGTCCACACTTTGCAAAGTGTGGACCAGACGGGGGCGGGTGAGGCATCGAAGAAACCCGGACACGAAGCGGAATTCGCGCGAAACGTGAAAGTCCACACTTTGCAAAGTGTGGACCAGACGGGGGCGGGTGAGGCATCGGAGAAACCCGGAGAAGCGTTTGCCTCGGCCCGCGCCGTCTCGGCGGTATCCTGGAGCCCGCGGTCCTCCGCGGTTTCTCCGCCGCCGAATCGCCGGTCGGTGACCGCCTCCCGCCCCGGGGCCCGCGGAAACGGCGCTCCGTCACGCTCTCCGCGGAAGCGGTGCTATCTTCCGATCTGAGACAGCGCCTCCTGGATGTCTGGACGGGGGGTGCACCACACCCAAGCCCCGCGGTACACGATCCATCAGGTTCCACCCAGACAGGTTCTCCCATGAACATTCTGTGGATTCAATGTGACGAAATCCGTGCCGATTCGCTCTCCTGCTACGAGGGCAATCCCTGGGTGCGGCCGCAGACCCCCAATGTCCAGAGGCTGGCGGACAGCGGCGTGGTCTTCGACAACGCCTTCTGCCCGTCGCCCGTGTGCATGCCGAGCCGGGGATGCGAGTGTACCAGTCAATATGCCACTTCGTTGGGGGTATTTCACAACGTGACGCGACGGCACCGGGAGACGTACCGCTTCGACACCCACTGGACCACCTGGCCGCGCCTGCTGCGGGATGCGGGCTACCTTGCCGTCAACGTCGGCAAACTGCACATCGTGGGTTACGACGTGTGGGACGAGCATACGGATTGTCCTCAGTTCCCCCGCATGGACGGTGCAGGGCGCACTGTGCCGCCGGAGTGCCGGGAGGTGAGGGTGCCGGGGATCCCCCGCCTGATCGTGGGGGGGACCTATCCGCGGGACGGGCAGGGCAGCGGGGGCTTCGGGGCCGGCCGGCTGACGGGGATCGCGCTGCGGCGCCTGGCCGCACTCCAGGCATCGGACAGGCCGTGGCTGCTTCGGGTCAGCTACGTCGCCCCGCACACCCCGGTGCTCGCGCCGCGGCCCTTCGATGCCCTCTACCCGGAGGAACCCTTCACGGCGGCCCCGGAGGCGAATCGTCCCCACGAAGGCATGTCCGCCTACGAACGGGCAGTGGCCCGGCTTCAGGCCGGCGCCGGCCTCGATCCCTCCGCACTGGCCCGGGCTCGATCCACCTACTACGGGCTCGTGGCTGCCATCGACCGCGAGATCGGCCGCCTCCTGGACGCCGTGCCCGAAGACACCGCGATTCTGCTGACAGGCGATCACGGCGCCATGCTGGGGGAGATGGGGCTGTGGCAGAAGCAGGTTTTCCACCATGCCGTGCACCGCGTGCCGTACGTATTCCGGGCCCCGGGTTTGGGGCGCGGACGCCGCACCGAACTCGTCGACCTGCTGGACACGGGACCGACACTGCTGGGACTCTGCGGACTCCCGGTGCCGGCCGAGTTCCAAGGACGGGACCTCTTCTCACCCGCCCTGCAGGACAAGGACCTCTACTCCGCCTTCGGCTACGGCGACCCGGGCGCCTACCTCTACGAAGCCCTCGAGGCCGGACCGGATTGGCCGCGACGCGTCTGCCTGCGCTCCGGCCCCTACCGTCTCGACCTCAGCATCCGCCGACAGGGCCGCAGGCTCGAAGGCGAAGAACAGGACGCCTTTTTCTGCGACACCCGGGAAGACCCCCGCGAGTGGACCAATGCCGCCTCGGACCCGCGCTACGCCGACGTGGCGCCGGCCCTCCGGGAACGGCTCCTGCACTGGCACGACACGACCGTCCGCGAAGCATCCGTGTGAGCACCGCCTTCCAGGCGCCGCGTTCCGCCGACGCATCGGCTTCCTGACCGTGCTCGGGATCACCTTCAGCATCTGGTTCGACCGCGCCCCGCGAGAAGCCGGGTAAGGATGCCTGAGCCTGCGACTTGGCCGTGCGAATCCCGGCTTACTGATCGTCCCAGAGTCGTCTGTACATCCCGGAGTATGCCCGCAGGGACGCGGGCGCTCCAGCCTGTTTCGAGACGATTCGAATCGTCACGACCCAGGTCCGAAACGCCGGGGTCACGCTCTGTTCGTCCTCCCCCCATCTTCCGGACAATACCCCCGGGTTGTGTCCGGAAAACGCCCCCCCCGCGTCGCCTGCCACCCCTGTTGTCCACACCCGTGGCGGGTTTTGAACCAGCCTTCCCTGTCGGCTGGCAATGGTGGCAGGAACGCTGTATAGGATGTCAGCAGTCAGGCCGGCGCGTACCGCAGTGGCGTTGCAGCGCCCGGGCGACCATGCGGGCCGCCTGGGAAACGCTGCTTTTCTCGGGCGGACAGTATATGCGCGGGGGGCGCGTCAGGTTTCGTTGGCTGCCGTGCGGGGGGCGTGTCCGTATCCAGGGCGGTCAGCCCTGATACAGGAGGATGGCCGGCATGCACCGGCGATGGTTCGTGATTACAGCCGTACTTGTGGGAGGATCGCACATCATGGCCGCGGCTGCGCAGACCGTTCGACTTGTCGGCGAGGCGATGGTTGTCAGCATCGAGACGGGCAGCGGCCGCTGGACTCTC